>NZ_JBMVFA010000009.1:0-125889 GCF_049543595.1 Kitasatospora sp. NPDC094028
TCTCCAACCCCAGAAAATCTGAGGCCGGGGATGTCAACATATCTGGCGTTGACTTTTGGCACGCTGTTGAGTTCTCAAGGAACGGACGCTTCCTTGGAGCCGCCTTCCAGCGGACCCTCCGGGCGCTTCGTTCTTTCGTGTTTCCAGCTTATCAGATGTTTTCCGCTCCGTTTTCCGGAGTTTCATTCATCTGATTTCCCGAGCTGGCCGGGGTCACTTTCTGCGACGCCCTCCACATTAGCGCATTTCGGCTGTTACCCGAAATTCACGCTCACCCCGGTTGACGAAAACGCCAACGAACCCAACCGAATGGGCGTTCAAGGGTGAGAGTGGGTCTTGCTGAGTGGATGGCCGCTCCAGCGACTCGTTCAACACTAGGACACCTGGAGGACATCGTCAAACGTCGAGGGCGGGATCCGGCTGGATCCCGCCCTCGGTGGTCGAAGCCGCAGCTCAGCGGCGTCGGGTTTCGGTCACTTCGGTCACGCCGACGCCGGCACCAGCTCCGCCGCCGCCAGGTTCCGCTTTCCGCGGCGCAGCACGAGCCAGCGGCCGTGCAGCAGGTCGGCCTCGGTGGGCACGGCCTCCTCGTCCGTCACCTTGACGTTGTTGAGGTAGGCACCGCCCTCCTTGATCGTGCGGCGGGCGGCCGAGCGGCTCGGCGCCAGGCCGACCGCGACCAACAGGTCGACCACCGGCTGGAGTTCGGCGACCTCGGCCTTGGGCACCTCGGCCAGGGCGGCGGCGAGGGTCGGGGCCTCCAGGTCGGCGATGTCGCCCTGGCCGAACAGCGCCTTGGACGCGGCGACCGCGCGCTCGTACTGGTCGGCGCCGTGGACGAGCGTGGTCAGCTCCTCCGCAAGGGCGCGCTGGGCGAGGCGGGCGGCGGGGCGCTCGGTGGTCTCGCGCTCCAGCTCCTCGATCTCCTCCTTCGAGCGGAAGCTGAAGATCCGCAGGAAGTTGGAGACGTCCCGGTCGTCCGCGTTCAGCCAGAACTGGTAGAAGGCGTACGGGGTGGTCAGCTCGGGGTCGAGCCAGACAGTGCCGGACTCGGTCTTGCCGAACTTGGTGCCGTCCGCCTTGACGATCAGCGGCGTGGCCAGCGCGTGCACGGACTTGCCGTCCGCCTTGCGGATCAGGTCGGTGCCGGCGGTCAGGTTGCCCCACTGGTCGCTGCCGCCGGTCTCCAGAGTGCAGCCGTAGCGGCGGTTCAGCTCCAGGAAGTCCATGCCCTGGAGGATCTGGTAGCTGAACTCGGTGTAGCTGATGCCCGCGTCGGAGTTGAGCCGCCGGGCGACGGCCTCCTTGGCGATCATGTTGTTCACGCGGAAGTACTTGCCGACGTCGCGCAGCAGGCTGATGGCCGACATCCCGGAGGTCCAGTCCAGGTTGTTGACCATGCGCGCCGCGTACGGGCCCTCGAAGTCGAGGAAGCGCGAGATCTGGCCGCGCAGGCGCTCGACCCAGCCGGCCACCGTCTCGGGGTCGTTGAGGACGCGCTCGGCGGTGGGCTTCGGGTCGCCGATCAGGCCGGTGGCGCCGCCGACCAGGCCGAGCGGGAGGTTCCCCGCCTGCTGGATGCGGCGCATGGTGAGGATCTGCACCAGGTTGCCGAGGTGCAGGCTGGGCGCCGTGGGGTCGAAGCCGCAATAGAACGTGACCGGGCCGTCCGCGAACGCCTTGCGCAGTGCGTCCTCGTCGGTGGACAGGGCGATCAGCCCACGCCACCGCAGCTCGTCGACGATGTCCGTCACGGTCACGCTTCTCCTTCGATCGGGCGTCCGCCCGGCTCGGCCCCCGATTCGGTGAGGGGCCGCGGGTCGGTACGACTCCAGCCTGGTAGAGCCTACGCGGTTCCGGCCAGGGAGTTTTCGTCGAGGCACCCGGCCGGGGTCGCCCGGGCACTCCCCCGGGTTCCTCCCCGACACCGGAAATTCCGTTGTTCGTCGGCTGTGTGCCCATTCAGAGTGGTTCCGCCGCCGCGCGGCGGCAGTGACGTGTGTGGAGACGGTCGTGCCGCCGTGGCACGCCCGTGGGAAGGGTGTGCCGAGTGCGCAACACGCTGGTTCTGAACGCGAGCTACGAGCCCCTGACGACGGTGTCGCTCCAGCGCGCCGTCGTCCTGGTGCTCCAGGACAAGGCGGTGGTGGAGCAGGCGCACCCGCTGCGCTCGATCAGGGGGACGGGCGTGACCGTCCCGGTGCCCCGGGTGATCAGACTGCAACGGTACGTACGGGTGCCGTTCCGACAACAGGCCCCGTGGTCGAGGCGGGGTGTCCTGGCCCGGGACCAGCACCTCTGCGCGTACTGCGGACGGCGGGGCACCACGGTGGACCACCTTCAGCCCAAGTCGCGTGGCGGCGAGGACAGTTGGATGAACACGGTGGCCGCGTGCGCCGAGGACAACCAGCGCAAGGCGGACCGGACGCCCGAACAGGCCGGGATGCGGCTGCTGCGCCGGCCGTTCGTGCCGACGCCGCAGGCGACCCTGATGCTGGCTCTCGGCCTGCGGGGCTCGGAGGCCAGGGAGCTGGCCGACTGGCTCCCCGCGATCCCGGGGCAGCCCGCCCAGGCGGTCCCGGCGGCCTGAGCCCACGGGCGCCCGAGCGCGGATGCCCGAGCGCGGGCGCCCGAGCCCACGCGTGCGCCGGGCTCAGCCCTTCGCCTGGTAACCCGCCGCCGTCCCGAACGTGCCCGAGTGCTCCGGCACCACGACCACCTGCCCGCCGCCGATCAGCACCCGCCCGGACACCAGCAGCGAGCCCGTGCCGGGCGGGAAGTTCCCGCCGGTCGCCTCCTGGCCGCCGGCCACCGGGAACCTGCTGAGGCGGGCGGGCTGGTCGCGGCGCTCGTCGGCGGCGAGCACCAGCGCGCCGCCGTCGAGGCCGACCAGCCGGACGGCGCCCTTGGCGGCCGACTGCGCCTTCCAGCGCTGCTTGCCGGTGTCGAGGTCGTAGCCGGCCACGGCGACCGGCCCGCTGCCGCTCGCCGGCACGATCGAGGCGACCATCGTGCGGTCCTGGAAGTAGACCTCCGGGGTGGCCGAAAACGTACCGTGGGCGACGTCCAGCCGGCCGCCGTCCGCGACCACCGGGATCTCGGCGGCCGGGTCGCCGGCCGCGCCCCAGGCGAACACCCGGTCGTCCTCGGGCTTCCCGCCGGTGGTGAGGACGACGGCGGGCTCGGCGGAGAGCACCGTGACGGTCTTCGGCTGGTTGTTCAGGCCGCGCCACCAACTCACCTTGCCGTCCGCGGTGTTCAGCGCGACGGCCTGGTTCGCGGGGGTCGAGTCGGCACAGGAGGAGGCGACCAGCACGGTCTTGCCGGTGACGCCGCCGGAGAGCGTGCAGAACTTGCCCTGCCCGGTGTACTGCCAGACGTCCTTGCCGTCCGCGGCCTCCCAGGCGACCGCCCGGTCGTCACCGACCGCGACCACCTTGTCCTCGGTCACGCCGATCCGCGCGACGTAGGCGCCCTTGGCGTCCGAGACGGTCTTCGTCCACGCGGTCTTGCCGGTCTTGGTGTCCACCGCCGCGACCAGCGTGCAGGGCGCCTTCGGATCGGCCTGGGCCCGGAACACCGCCGCTCCCAGGCCTGCCTGGTTCACGGTCGCGGACAGCCCGCACGGGACGGCCCCGACGGCCGGCGGCTCGACCGCCCAGGTGGGCTTGCCGGCCGTACGGTCGTAGGCGCGCACGCCGGAGGCGTCCGCCCGGACCACCGCGTCGCCCAGCAGCCAGCTGCCGACCAGGGTGTCGTCCGCCCCCGGCTGTGCCGCCGCCGGCTGGGCGGCCCACGCCCGGGTGTGCGCCACGGCGAAGCCCGGCTCGCCACCGCTGTCCGCGGCGGCCCGGTCACCGCCCTCCGCGCCGACCATCAGCCCGGCCGCGACCAGCACCGCCAGCGCCGCGACCCCGGCTCCCGTGCGCACCAGCAGGGCCCGGCGGCTCGGCACGTGCTCCCCGGTGAGGACCTTCTCGCGGGCCGCCTTCGCCCTGGCCGCCAGCGAGGAGCCCGAACGCCCCTCGGCCCCACGCCGGGCGGTGGCCCTCGACGGCGCGGCGGCGGGTGCGACGGGCTCCGCGGGGGCCTCCTCGTCGGCCGGCTCCGGCTCAGGCTCCTCGGCGAGCTGCACGTAGCCGTCCGCCGAGTACTCCGCGCCCTCCGGTGCGTACAGCTCCTCCGGCGTGCCCTGCTGCTGCCCGTGGTCCGGGTACTGCGGGTACGCCGGGTACTGCTCGTGCTGCTCGTACTGCTGGTACTGCTGGTACTGCTGGTACGGATCCTGCTGGTAGCCGCCCTCGACGTACCCGGTCTGGCCGTACCCGTTCTGGCCGTGCCCGCCCTGCGCGTACCCGCCCTGCCCGTACCCCTCCCACGACACCGGTGGGGCGGGCTGGAAGGGCTGCTGCTGCTCGTAGCCGCCGCCCTGCCAGTCCTGCTGCTGCGCCTGCGGGTACCAGGGCTGCTGCCCGGCGTGGGCGTCTCCGAAGGGCTCCTGCGCCATCCGTTCCGTCCCTCCGAGCCGCCCTGCCTGCCGATGCGGCAGTCAGCATCTCACGGCCGTCCGGAGGGCGGGCCTCCGCCCTGGGAGGGCCGGAAAGGCAGGGCCTAGACCCCCGCCGACTCCGCGCGCAGGGCCTCGTCGATGCGGGCGGCGAGGGTGAAGTCCAGGCCGGTGAGCCCGCCCGCGCTGTGGGTGGAGAGGACGAAGCGCAGGCTGCGCCAGCGGATGTCGATGTCCGGGTGGTGGTCGAGCGCCTCGGCCTGCTCGGCGACGGCGTCGACGACCCGGATCGCGGCCGGGAAGTCGGGGGCGTCGGCCGAGCGGACGATGGCGTCGCCCTCCCGGGTCCACCGCGGCACGGCCGCCAGGGCCGCCGTGATCTCGTCCTCGCTCAGCCGTGCCCTGCTGCTCATCGAAGTGCTCCCATTCCGGGTCGTGGTGCGGGTCAGGCGGCCTTCCGGCGCGGACGGACCACGAGCTCGCCGCCGCAGTTGGGGCAGGCGGAGGCCATCGCCGCGGTGCAGTCCGGGCAGAAGGTGCACTCGAAGGAACATATCGAGGCGGGGCCGTCCACCGTCAGCGACACCGCGCAGCGCTCGCACGACTCGCGCATCTCCAGGGCCATGTCCTGTTCCTCCGAATTCCAGACGATCACAAGGGAGTTCATTCACACATCAGGCCGACCGCCGACGCGGTCAGCCCAGCAGCAGCTTGGTGACGGCGGCCAGACCGACCACCACGATCACCGCGCGCAGCGCGACGGGCGGCAGCCGGCGGCCGACCTTGGCGCCGAGCCCGCCGCCGATCAGCGAGCCGACCGCGATCAGCCCGGCGGCCGTCCAGTTCACCGTCGAGGTGAACAGGAAGAACAGGGCGGCGACGCCGTTGACGATCAGTGCCAGCGCGTTCTTCACCGCGTTGATCCGCTGCAGGTCCTCCTGCAGCAGCATGCCCATCAGCGCCAGCAGCAGCACGCCCTGCGCGGCGCCGAAGTAGCCGCCGTAGATGCCGGTGAGGAAGACGCCGGCGAGCAGCACCGGGCTGCCGTCCGGGTCGCCGCCGGGGCGACGCCGGGCGGCGACGGCCCTGGCGACCCGGGGCTGGATCACCACCAGCACCAGGGCGAGCAGGATCAGCGCCGGGACGATCGCGTCGAAGGCGCCCTTCGGCAGCTTGATCAGCAGCAGCGCGCCGACCAGTCCGCCGAGCAGCGAGGCAGTGCCCAGGCGCAGCAGCCGGCGGCCCTGGTCGGCCAGTTCGCGCCGGTAGCCGATCACGCCGCTGAGCGAACCGGGCACCAGGCCGAAGGAGTTGGAGACGTTGGCGGTGACCGGCGGGATGCCGACGGCGAGCAGCACCGGGAAGGTGATCAGCGTGCCGGAGCCGACGATGACGTTGATCATCCCGGCGCCGACGCCGGCCACCAGGACGGCCATCGCCTCCCAGAGCGTCACGGGTCACCCCTCCTCGTGGTCCTGTCCGACGTGATCATGCCGGACGGCCGCCCCCGGGGACCAGAGCCGCCCGCCATTCGGGACGCACGACACAGTGGCGCGGGAACGCCGAGGGCCCGCCACCGTACGGCAGCGGGCCCTCGCCGGGGTTCGGGGTCCGATCACTCGGGGTCGATCTTGCGGTACTCCCGCGGCCGGGCGGCGCCCTTCTCGGTGTCCACCGGGCGCGGCCCGGAGGCCGGGTCGATCGGCACCTGGGTGGCCGCCGGCGCCGGCGCCGGGATGCTGGGCGCGGCGACCGCGCCGCCGTTCATGCCGCCGCCGTTGCCGGTCAGCCCGTTGAAGGCGCCGCCGAGGCCCTTGAGCGCGTCGCCGACCTCGCTGGGGATGATCCACAGCTTGTTGGCGTCGCCCTTGGCGAGCTCGGGCAGGGTCTGCAGGTACTGGTAGGCGAGCAGCTTCTGGTCGGCGTCGCCGTCGTGGATGGCCTCGAAGACCGTCCGGATCGCGGCCGCCTCACCGTCCGCGCGCAGCACGGCCGCCTGGGCCTCACCCTCGGCCTTGAGCACCTCGGCCTGCTTCTCACCTTCGGCCTTGAGGATCTGGGACTGCCGCTGGCCCTCGGCGGTGAGGATCGCGGCGCGCTTGTCCCGCTCGGCGCGCATCTGCTTCTCCATCGAGTCCTGGATGGAGGTCGGCGGCTCGATCGCCTTCAGCTCGACCCGGTTGACCCGGATGCCCCACTTGCCGGTGGCCTCGTCCAGGACGCCGCGCAGGCCGGCGTTGATGACCTCGCGGGAGGTCAGGGTGGACTCCAGGTCCATCGAGCCGATGATGTTGCGCAGGGTGGTGACGGTCAGCTGCTCGATCGCCTGGATGTAGCTGGCGACCTCGTAGGTGGCCGCCCGGGGGTCGGTCACCTGGTAGTAGATGACGGTGTCGATGTTGACGACCAGGTTGTCCTGGGTGATCACCGGCTGCGGCGGGAACGGCACGACCTGCTCGCGCAGGTCGATCCGGTTGCGGACCCGGTCGATGAACGGGACGACGATGTTCAGCCCTGCGTTGAGCGTCCGGGTGTAGCGGCCGAAGCGCTCCACGATCGCGGCGCTGGCCTGCGGGATGACCTGGATCGTCTTGATCAGCGCGATGAAGGCCACCACGACCAGGACGACCAAAACGATAAGGACGGGTTCCACGGACTCTCCCCTAGACGACCAGGGCGGTCGCGCCCTGGATTTCGAAGACCTCGACCTGCTGCCCGGGCTGGAAGACCTGGTCCGGGTTGAGCGCGCGAGCCGACCAGATCTCGCCCTTGAGCTTGATCCGGCCGCCCTCCCCGTCGACGGATTCCACGACGACCGCGGTGGCGCCCTGGAGCGCCTCGATGCCCATCTTGACCTGCGCTCCCTTCCTCAGCTGCCGGTAGGCGATCGGGCGGACGAAGGCCACCAGCGCGACCGAGACCACCACGAAGACCAGGGTCTGCAGAACCCCTCCCCCGCCCAGCCCGGCCACGGCCGCGGCCGCCAGCGCGCCGACCCCGAACATGCCGAACTCCGGCGCCGTGGTGAGCACCAGCGGAATGCCGAGCACCACGGCGAGCAGGAGCCACCACGTCCAGCTGTCCACCCGACACCATCCTAGGGAGCGAAGGGTCCTCAGGGCGGACAGTTCCCGCAGGTCCAGGGGCGGAAACCGGTCGCACGTGCGACCGGTTCCGACGCCCCCTCAATCAGGACACGCCGTTCGGGGCGCGGCCCGGGGCTCAGCCGAGCGGCAGGCCCTGCGCCGACCAGCGGTCGCCGTGGCGCTCCAGGGTCAGCGGCAGACCGAAGCACTTGGAGAGGTTGCGGGCGGTGAGCTCGGTGTCGATCGGACCGGCGGTGAGCACCTTGCCCTGACGGATCATCAGGACGTGGGTGAAGCCGGGGGCGATCTCCTCGACGTGGTGGGTGACCATCGCCATGGCCGGGGCGAACTCGTCCTGGGCGAGCGCGCCGAGCCGGCGGACCAGGTCCTCGCGGCCGCCGAGGTCCAGGCCGGCGGCGGGCTCGTCGAGCAGCAGCAGCTCGGGGTCGGTCATCAGGGCGCGGGCGATCAGGGTGCGCTTGCGCTCGCCCTCGGAGAGGGTGCCGAACTTGCGGGCGGTGAGGCCCGCCATGCCCATCCGGTCGAGCAGGGCGAGGGCGCGGCCCTCGTCGGACTGGTCGTAGCTCTCCTGCCAGCTGACCGTCATGCCGTAGGCGGCGGTGAGCACGGTCTGCAGCACGGTCTGCTCGGCCGGGAGCTTGTCGAACATCGAGGCGCCGGCCAGGCCGATCCGGGAGCGCAGCTCGAAGACGTCGATCTCGCCCAGCTTCTCGCCGAGCACCGAGACCTTGCCCGAGGTCGGGAACAGGTACGAGGAGGCGATCTGCAGCAGGGTGGTCTTGCCGGCGCCGTTCGGGCCCAGGATGACCCAGCGCTCACCCTCGGAGATGGACCACGAGACCTGGTCGACCAGCGCGCGCCCCTCCCGGACCACGGATACGTCCACCAGCTCCAGCACGTCGCTCATGCCCACGCCTTCCCCAAAACAGAAATCTCGGCCGTCGATGCGGGCGGCGGTCCCGGCCCCGGCAGCCGGTGGGCACGGGGTGGGTGCGCCGCACGCGCATGGGCAAACCTACGCCACCCGGATGACCGCCGATTCCGTAGGCTGGCCGGATGCTCGCCACTCCTGCCGACAATCCGTACGAAGAGCCCCGTTCGGGGCGGCTGACCGCCTGGGGCAGCGCCCTGCTCGCCGGGCTGGTGCCGCCGGACGACGCCGCCGCCGCGATCCAGGGCGCCGACGAGAGCCACCGGGTGACCGGCCTGCCCGGGGACGGGCCGGCGGACCTGCACGGCCTCACCTGGGCGCTGGGACGGCTGCGGGTGCTCGGCGCGAAGGGCCTGCGGCTGGCGCTGCCGTCCGCCGGCCACCCGCTGGGGCTGACCGGCCCGGCGGCGTTCAACGAGCGGGCGATGGGCGCGGGCGAGGCGGTGCTCGCGGTGGGCCTGCCGCTCGGCCTGGTGCCGGAGATCACCGTGTACGGCCCGGAGGGGGATCGCTCGGCCACCGTGCTGTGGCGCTGTGCCGAGGTCGGCGACACCCCGCCGGCCGACGTCCCCTCGCTGCACGAGGCCGAGCGGGAGCTGGCGGACGGGCTGCGCGAGGCGACCCTGCTGCTGACCCGGCTGGACGTGGCCGGCGCCGGGCCCGGGGCGCTGCGTGCCCTGGAGGCGTACCGCCGGCGCGGGCACGCCGAGCTGCTGGCGCCCGGCTACCCGCCGCGCGCGGTGCGGGTGCTGGAGTCGGCGCGGCAGGTGTCGGCGCTGCTGGCGATCGCCGCGGACGGGCACGGCGCGGCGGTGAGCGCCTCCGAGATGGCGGCCCGGCAGTCGGTGCTGGCGCCGCTGCGGCGCACCGCCCGGCGGGCGCAGGTCGCGGCGTACAACGCCCTGGTGGACGAGCGCGAGGCCCGCTAGGCGGGACTGCTCCTAGCCGCCGCTGGGGCCGGCCTCGCCGTTGCGGACGGCCCAGAGCGCGGCCTGGGTGCGGTCGGCGAGGTCCAGCTTCATCAGGATGTTCGACACGTGGGTCTTCACGGTCTTCTCGGACAGGTGCAGGCTGCGGGCGATCTCCCGGTTGGAGCGGCCGTCCGCGATGTGGCCGAGCACCTCGCGCTCGCGCTCGGTGAGGGTGCCGCCGCGGCCCTGCGGGGCGCGCGGGCCGTCGTCGGAGAGCAGCGCCTCGGCCAGTTCGGGCTGGAGCAGCACGTGGCCGGCGTGCACCGAGCGGATCGCGCCGGCCAGCGCCTCCGGGTCGACGTCCTTGTAGACGTACCCGGCGGCGCCGGCCCGCAGCGCGGGGACCATGGTGCGGTGCTCGGTGAAGCTGGTGACGATCAGGATGCGGGCGCGGCTGCCCTCGTCCTTGAGCGTGCGCAGCGCCTCGATGCCGTCCACGCCGGGCATCTTGAGGTCCATCAGGACGACGTCGGGGTCGAGTTCGCGGGCGCGCTCGACGCCCTCGGCGCCGTCGGCGGCCTCGCCGACGACCTCGATGTCGTCCTGGACCTCCAGGAAGGTGCGCAGTCCGCGGCGGACCACCTGGTGGTCGTCGACCAGCAGGACGCGGATCGACGGCGTGCTGTCAGGCACCGGGGACCTCCATCTCGACGAGCGTCCCCCGGCCGGGGGCGGATTCCAGGGTGAGGGTGCCGCCCACGGCGGCGGCGCGGTCGCGCATCGAGGCCAGGCCGAGGTGGCGGCCGGCCCGGCGGACGGTGTCGGGGTCGAAGCCGCGGCCGTCGTCGCGCACCCGCAGGACGGCGCCGCGGGCGGACGTCCCGGCCAGGGTGACGGTGACCCGGCGGGCGCCGGAGTGGCGCAGCGCGTTGTGCAGCGCCTCCTGGGCGACGCGCAGCAGCGCGGCCTCCTGGGCGGGCGGCAGGGCGCGCACGCCGTCCGCGGCGTAGGCGAGGTCGGCGGTGTGGGCGCGGTCGAGGAGCTGCACCTGGGAGGCGAGGGTGGCGCTGAGCCCGTCCTCCTCCAGGGCGGCGGGGCGCAGTTCGACGACGACGGCGCGCAGTTCGTCGGCGGCCTCGGCGGCGAGCCGGGCGACCTCGGCGAGTTCGGCGCGGGCCCGGGCCGGGTCGCGGTCGACGAGCTTGGCGGCGGCCTTGGCGGTGAGGCGCAGCGAGAAGAGCTTCTGCGAGACGGCGTCGTGCAGGTCGTGGGCGATCCGGGCGCGTTCGCCGGCCAGGGTGAGTTCGCGGCTGCGCTCGTAGAGGCTGGCGTTGGTGAGGGCGAGGGCGGCGTGCGCGGCGAGGATGCGCAGCAGTTCCTCGTCGTGGTCGGTGAACAGGCCGCCGCCGCGCTTGTTGGCGAGGAAGATGACGCCGATGACCGGGGGTTCGTCCTCGGCGGCGTCGGTGTCGAGGACGGGCATGCCGAGGAAGGCGTCCATCTCGGGGTGGGCCTCGGGCCAGCCGCCGAAGGCGGGGGCCTGCCGGACGTCGGCGAGCCGGGTGGGGCCGGTCTCGTGGAGCATCTTGGCGAGCACGCCGTGCTGGCGGGGCAGCGGGCCGATCGCCCGCCACTGCTCGTCGGTGACGCCGTCGACGACGAACTGGGCGAAGCCGCCGTGGTCGTCGGGCACGCCGAGGGCGGCGTACTCGGCGTCGAGCAGTTCGCGGGCGGAGGCGGTGATGCGGCGCAGCACCTCGCGGACCTCCAGGTGGCGGCTCATCGCGAGCAGGGCGCGGCTGACGGCGGCGATCCCGGCGAGCGGGTCGCAGGCGGGCAGCGGGCCGTCGTCGGGCAGCGGGCCGTCGTGCGGCCGCGGCGTGGCGCCGGTGGGCCGGGGGTCGTCACCGGTGGTGCTGGGCATACCGCCAAACTACCGCCGCCGCAGGGGCGGTCGCGTCCGTCCGGGGCCGTGCAGGGCGCAGGTCCACAGCCCTAGGACCAGCGACCCGACGGGCCCGGCGGACGGCCTGGAAACGCCGGAGGGCGGCCCTCCCCGGCGTGGGGAGGGCCGCCCTCGGGGCGAACGGCGGAGCGGGCGTCAGCCCTTCTGCATGACCTCGGGCTCGTGCCGGCGCTGGAGCCGGGTGACGATCACGCCGATGGCGACCGAGATGGCGATCAGCGCGGCCGCGTCGATCGACCACTGGGCGACGCTCTGGTGCCACAGCGGGTCGTACTTGGGGTGCTCGAAGTCCTTGTTCCAGGGGCCCATCAGCTTGGACAGGTCCAGCGTGGTGGCGACGATGCCGGTGCCCCAGCGGGCGGGCATCAGCCAGGCGGCCTGCTCCAGGCCGGGCTTGCTGAAGATCTGGAACAGGCAGCCGGTGAAGACGACCTGGACGATGGCGAACATGACCAGCAGCGGCATGGTCTTCTCGGAGGTCTTGACCAGGGCCGAGATCATCAGGCCGAACATCATCGCGGTGAAGCTGAGCAGGATCATGCCGATGGTCATCTCGATGATCGGCAGGTTCTTGACCAGCAGGCCGTGCTGGGGCAGCTTGCGCGGCAGGAAGCCGACGGCGGAGATGATGGCGCCCTGGATCACGCTGAACACGCCCAGCACGATGACCTTGGACATCATGTACGCCGAGCGGGAGAGCCCGGTGGCTCGTTCTCGCTCGTAGATCGCCCGTTCCTTGATGAGTTCTCGGACGGAGTTGGCCGCGCCGGAGAAGCAGGCGCCGATGGCCATGATCATGATGATCGTCGCGGCGCCGCTGTTGAGGTGCAGCTGGGACTTCGGGTTCGCCGCCAGGCCCGCCTCGTTGGGGACGAGCACGCTGACCGCGCCGATGACGGCGGGTAGCAGCACCGACAGCGCGAGGAAGCCGCGGTCGGAGGCGAGCACGGACATGTAGCGGCGCATCAGCGTCCACAGCTGGGAGCCCCAGCTCTGCGGCTTCGGCGGCTTGACGGCCTCCTGGGCGACCTGGACGTGCTGCACCTCGCCGGCCTCGACGGTCGGCGCGGAGTACTGCTGGTAGTGCACCGAGCCGCGGTAGCGGCCGGCCCAGTCGTGGTCCGGGTAGTTCTCGAAGGCCTGGAAGACGTCCGCCCAGGTCTCGTAGCCGAAGAAGTGCAGGGCCTCGTCCGGCGGGCCGAAGTAGGCCACCGAGCCGCCCGGCGCCATCACCAGCAGCCGGTCGCAGAGCGCGAGTTCGGCCACCGAGTGGGTGACGACCAGGATGGTGCGGCCGTCGTCGGCGAGGCCGCGCAGCATCTGCATGACCTCGCGGTCCATGCCCGGGTCGAGGCCCGAGGTGGGCTCGTCCAGGAAGATCAGCGAGGGCTTGGTGAGCAGCTCCAGGGCGACCGAGACGCGCTTCTGCTGGCCGCCGGAGAGCGCGGTGATCTTGTTGTCGGCGCGCTTGTCGAGGCGCAGCTCGTACAGCACCTCGTCGATCCGGGCGTCGCGCTCCTTGGCCTCGGTGTCACCGGGGAAGCGCAGCCGGGCCGCGTACTTGAGGCCCTTCCGGACGGTCAGTTCGCGGTGCAGGATCTCGGACTGCGGCACCAGGCCGATCCGGGAGCGGAGTTCGGCGAACTGCTTGTAGAGGTTGCGGCCGTCGTACAGCACCTCGCCGCGGTCGGCCGGGCGGTAGCCGGTCAGGGCGCGCAGCAGGGTCGACTTGCCGGAGCCGGAGGGGCCGATGACGGCGACCAGGGACTTCTCCGGGAGGCCGAAGCTGACGTCGTCGAGCAGGACCTTCTTGCCGCCCTTGTGCTCGACCTCGACGGTCAGGTGGCGGGCGGAGAAGGAGACGGCGCCGGTGTCGACGAACTCCTGCAGCTGGTCGCCGACCAGCTGGAAGCCGGAGTGGCCGACGGTCAGCCGGTCCTGCGGGCCCATCAGCTGACGCTGCACCCGCTGGCCGTTGAGGTAGATGCCGTTGTGGCTGCCGAGGTCGACGATCTCGTAGCGGCCGTCCGGGAGTTGGCGCAGCTCGGCGTGGTGGCGGGAGACCTGGAGGTCGGACACCACGATGTCGTTGTCGAGCGCGCGGCCGATCCGGACGGTGCGCATCGCGGCGGTCAGGTTGCGGATGACGGTCGGCTGCGGGCCGCCGCCACCGCGCTGCGGCGCGGACGGGAAGCCGTCCTGCGCGAACGGGTCCTGCGGGAAGCCGGGCTGCGGCTGGGCCTGGTACCCCTGCTGCTGCGGGAAACCGGCCTGCGGCGGCTGCTGCCCCGGGTACGGCTGCTGCTGGTACGGCTGCTGGGGGGCCTGCGGCGCCCAGTTCTGCTGGGCCGGCGGCTGCGCGTCCGGGACGGGCCCGCGGGTGGTGACGGCCTCGTGCACAGGGGTCGCCTGCGGGGCGGCGACGGTCGCGGGGGCCGAGAAGGCGAGCCGGGGGCCGTTCTCCGCGTTGCCCAGGTTGACCACGGCACCGGGGTACAGCTGGGCCTGCATGGTGCGGGCGCCGGCCACGTACGTGCCGTTGGTGCTGCCGTGGTCGTCCAGCTGCCAGCCGCTGCCGTTGAAGCTGATGGTCCCGTGTCCCCAGGAGACCCTGGCGTCGTCGAACGGGAAGTCCGACTGCGGGTTGCGCCCGATGGTGTAGGACCGCCCGGGCTCCAGAGTCCGCTGCTGTCCGTTGATCTCGATGACGAGTTGCGGCACTTCTTGCCTGCCCCGCTCTCTCGGTTCCCCCGATTTGTGGCCCCCGCCGGGGGTGCACTGGCCTGAAACTGACGGAGGAATCATTCCAGCCCGCCGACCTCAGGTGAAAGTCACCCCGGGTGACTGTGACCAGGCTGCTACCCGGCGGCTCGCCCGCCCGCCTCCGGAGCGCTCCCGGCCCGGCACCGACGGTCGGCGTTCCCGCGCCCCTTCGGCTCGGGGCGTCCACCCGTCCGCGACGTGGGACGGGTGCTCGGGGGCCGCGGGCCGGCGGGTAGCGTGGGAGTCACCATGAACGCATCGCCCCTGGCCGCTGAGCCCCTCCCCGCCGCCCAGCACCGGACCGCGGACGAGCGCACCCTGCTCGTCAAGGTGTTCGGCAAGGACCGCCCCGGCATCACCGCCGGCCTCTTCGCGACGCTGGCCGGTTTCGGCGTCGACGTCATCGACATCGAGCAGGTCGTGACCCGCGGCCGCATCACGCTGTGCGCCCTGGTCACCCCACCGTCCGCACCCGGCGCCGAGGGTGGTCTGCGGGCCACCGTGCACCGCTGGGCCGACGAGCAGAAGCTCCAGGCCGAGATCCTCTCCGGCATCGGCGACAACCGGCCGCGCCGCGAGGGCCGTTCGCACGTGACGGTGCTCGGCCACCCACTGACCGCGGCCGCGGTCTCCGCGCTGACGTCGCGGATCACCGCGGCGGGCGGGAACATCGACCGCGTCTTCCGCCTCGCCAAGTACCCGGTGACGGCGGTCGAACTGGCCGTCTCGGGTGTGGCCCCCGAGGAGCTGCGGGCGGAGCTGGCCCAGGAGGCGGCCACCCAGCGGGTGGACGTCGCGGTGGTGGCGGCCGGCCTGGAGCGCCGGGCCAAGCGCCTGGTGGTGATGGACGTGGACTCCACGCTGATCCAGGACGAGGTGATCGAGCTGTTCGCCGCCCACGCGGGCTGCGAGGAGGAGGTCGCCGAGGTGACGGCGGCGGCGATGCGCGGCGAGCTGGACTTCGCCGAGTCGCTGCGGGCCCGGGTGGCGCTGCTGGCGGGGCTGGACGCCTCGGTGACGGAGAAGGTGCGCGCGGAGGTCCGGTTCACGCCGGGGGCGCGCACCCTGATCCGCACGCTGCAGCGCCTGGGCTTCCAGGTGGCGATCGTGTCCGGCGGGTTCACCCAGGTCACCGACCACCTGGCGGCGGAGCTGGGGCTGGACTTCGCGGCCGCCAACACCCTGGAGGTCGAGGACGGGAAGTTCACCGGCCGGGTGGTCGGCGAGATCGTGGACCGGGCCGGCAAGGCCCGCTGGCTGGCGCGGTTCGCCGAGCAGGCGAAGGTGCCGCTGGAGCAGACGGTGGCGATCGGCGACGGCGCCAACGACCTGGACATGCTGAACGCGGCCGGGCTCGGGGTGGCCTTCAACGCCAAGCCGGTGGTGCGGGAGGCCGCGCACACCGCCGTGAACGTGCCGTTCCTGGACACCGTGCTGTACCTGCTGGGCATCACCCGCGAGGAGGTCGAGGCGGCCGACCTCCCGATCGAGTAACGGCGCCGGACGCACGTGAGGGGCGCGCGGATCCGATCCGCGCGCCCCTCACCCGTGCTCGGACGGCCTTCCGTACGGCCCGGCGGGCCCGCGTACGGCCCGGCGGTCAGTCCTGCGGCGTGTGGTACGAGACCAGCTCCGCCACGCCCGGCTCCACGCCCTTCCAGGAGCCGCTGAAGCTGAGCACCGCGATCGCCGCGGTCGGGAAGCCGCCGAGCCGCAGCCGCTCCAGCGCGTCCCGGTCGCCCTCGTCCCCGGCCAGCACCTGGGTGAGCCCGAGCACGCCGGGGTTGTGGCCGACCAGCACCACGTCGGCGTACTCCTCCGGGGTCTCCTGCAGGACGGCGATGATCTCGCCCGGGCTGGCCTCGTAGATGCGGTCCTCGTACACCGTCTTGCGGGCCCGCTTGGGCAGCTCGTGCGCCGCCAGCTTCCACGTCTCCCGTGTGCGCAGGGCGGTGGAGCAGAGCACGAAGTCGGGGTTGATGCCGGAATCGGCCATCCAGCGGCCGGCGTCCGGGGCCTGGTGGCGGCCCCGGTCGGCCAGCGGCCGCTCGTGGTCGTCCACGCCGTTCGGCCAGTCGGCCTTGGCGTGGCGGAGAACGATGATCCTGCGGGGCATTTCGGCGCTCATACCCAGCAAGCTTGGCAGAAAAGCCGCCCGGCGGCGCGATGCTCCGGGGTGCCGCCACGCGCGGGGGCGGCAGGTGCCACCATGCGCCGTTCACCGGCGCTTCATCCGGGTGGTGGCGGCCGGTCAGCCCATCGCGTCGGCGACGGAGGCGACGATCGCCACCACCACCACGATGGCGGCGAAGATGAGGGCGATCCGGCCGAGCTGCTTGCGGCCGTCGGTGGGGTTCGGGTCGAGAACGGGCATGTCGGGATTCTCCCACCCCGAACACACCCGTCCGCCGCCACCCCTCAGCCCTTGGTCAAGCCTTGACCCGCGCGGCGGGGAGCACCGCCTCGTCCTCGATGTGCCGGGCCCGCGCGGCCCGCAGGCCGAACAGCATCTGCGGCACCAGCAGCAGCGCCAGGAAGCCGAGCGGCCAGTACCACTCGCCGGTGACCTGGTAGATCCGGCCGATCAGGATCGGGCCCGGGATGGAGATCAGGTAGCCGACGCCCTGGGAGAAGACGGACAGCTGCGCCACCCCGCCGGCCGTCCGGGCGCGCAGCCCGATCATGGTCAGCACCAGCGGGAAGGCGCAGTTGGACAGGCCCACCAGCACGCACCACAGCCACGGCGCCCCGGCCGGGGCGAGCGCCAGACCGGCGTAGCCGGCGATGCCGCAGGAGGCCAGCACCACCACGAACAGCCGCTGGTCGCCGCGCCGGGCGGCCAGGTTGGGCAGCACGAAGGAGACCGGCACGCCGATCACCATGGTGACCGCGAGCAGCGCCCCGGAGGTGCCCTTGTCGATGCCGGCGTCCTGGAAGATCTTCGGCAGGAAGCCCATCACCACGTACGCGCCGGTCGCCTGCAGGCCGAAGAAGCAGGCCAGCGCCCAGGCCGTACGGCTGCGGGTGATCGGCAGCCTGGCGGGCGCGGCGCCGTCCGAGGCCCGCTCGCCGCGCTCGCGCCGCACGACCAGCACCACCAGCCAGAGCACCAGGGCGAGCGCGCCCAGGCCGGCCCAGGCGCCGAGGCCGTAGCGCCAGTCACCCCCGAGGGAGTTGGTCAGCGGCACGCTGACCAGGGCGGCCAGGGCGGTGCCGGCGGACAGCGCCATGGAGTACAGGCCGATCATCGGACCGACCCGGTCCGGGAAGTACCGCTTGATCACCACCGGCAGCAGCACGTTGGAGACCGCCACCCCGGCCAGCGCGAGCGCGGTGAGCAGCAGGAACACCGCCGTACCGCCGGCGAAGGAGCGGGCGAGCACGCCCGCCGTGATCGCGCCCATGCCGGCCGTGATCACCGCGATCGGGCCGATCCGGCGGGCCGCCGCGGGGGCGAGGAAGCCGAACAGCGCGAAGCACAGCGAGGGCACGGCGGCGAGCAGCCCGGCGAGCGTCGGGTTCATCCCGAGGTCGGCGCGAACCTGGTCGAGCAGCGGCCCGAGGCTGGTGACCACGGGGCGCAGGTTGAACGCGGCGGCGGCGATCGCGACGGCGAACAGCCAGACGCCGTACTTGGCGGCGGGAGGAACGGGGGCCGCGGGGGCGGGGGCCGCGGGGGTGGCGGAGGTGCCGGCGGGCCGCTCGGTCTGCGGCCGGGCCCCGGCCCGTGCGGAAGCGGTGGTGTCTGCTGCGGGAGGCATGCGGGCCATCATAGAATGATGGGATGAATTGATGCACCTCGGAATTGGCATGATGGGCCGACCGCCCGTCCCCCGTCATCCGCCGTCACCCCCCGGCCATCCACCGGACACCATCCACCCGGCCCCACCCGAGCCGTAGCCGCAAGGAGACCCCCGTGGCGCTGTCCTCGCCGAGGCGCACCCCGCTGTCCGACCAGGTGATCGCCCAGCTGCGCGCCCAGATCACCTCCGGGGAGTGGCCGGTCGGCTCGCGCATCCCCACCGAGGCGGCCCTGGTCGAACAGCTCGGGGTGGCCCGCAACACCGTCCGCGAGGCCGTCCGCGCCCTCGCCCACAACGGACTGCTGGACATCCGGCAGGGCTCCGGCACGTACGTCCTCGCCACCAGCGAGCTGGCCGGGGTGATGCACCGCCGCTTCGCCGACGCCGACCCGGCGCAGGTCGCCGAGCTGCGGGCGACGCTGGAGACCTCGGCGGCGGGCCTGGCCGCCGAGCGCCGCACCGAGCGCGACCTCGCGCTGCTGGACGCCGCGCTCGCCCGCCGCGAGAGCGCCTGGCAGTCCGGGGACGCCGAGGCCTTCGTCCAGGCCGACGCCGCCTTCCACCAGGCCGTCGTCGCCGCCGCGCACAACGACGCGCTGCTCGCCGTCTACTCCGACCTCGGCGAGGTCACCCGGGAGCACCTGCGCAAGGACGTCGGCCCCGAGCTGATCGCCGAGCGCTACGTCGGCCACGACACCATCCTGGAGGCCATCCGGGACGGTGACAGCCGACGCGCCTCGGTGGAGGCCGGCCGCGCCATCGGCGTCTGCGCGGACGCCTGCGCCGAGTCCTGAGGAGCGCGCAAACGCCGCTGCCCGGCACCCCCTGCGATCAGGGGTGCCGGGCAGCGGCGTACGGGCGGGGCGGGCGTCAGGCGCCGATGGCGTGCAGACCGCCGTCCACGTGGACGATCTCGCCGGTGGTCTTCGGGAACCAGTCCGACAGCAGCGCGACGATGCCGCGGCCGGCCGGCTCCGGGTCGCTCAGGTCCCACTTCAGCGGGGAGCGCTGGTTCCAGGTGTCGGCCAGCTCGGTGAAGCCCGGGATGGACTTCGCGGCCATCGAGCCGATCGGACCGGCCGAGACCAGGTTGCAGCGGATGTCCCGCTCGCCCAGGTAGCGCGCCAGGTAGCGGTTGGTGGCCTCCAGCGCGGCCTTGGCCGGGCCCATCCAGTCGTACTGCGGCCAGGCGAACTGCGCGTCGAAGGTCAGGCCGACGACCGAGCCGCCGTCCTGCATCAGCGGCAGCAGCGCCGTGGTCAGCGACTTCAGCGAGTACGCCGAGACGTGCATCGCGGTGGCCACGGACTCCCACGGGGTGTCCAGGAAGTTGCCGCCGAGCGCGTCCTGCGGGGCGAAGCCGATCGAGTGGACGACGCCGTCCAGGGTCGGCAGGACCTCGCGGACCTGGTCGGCCAGGCCGGCCAGGTGCTCCGGGTTGGAGACGTCCAGCTCCAGCACCTTCACCGGCTTCGGCAGCTTCCGGGCGACCCGCTCGGTCAGGCTCGGGCGCGGCCACGCGGTGAGGATGATCTCCGCACCCTGCTCCTGGGCGAGCCGGGCGGTGTGGAAGGCGATGGACGACTCCATCAGCACACCGGTGATGAGGATGCGCTTGCTTTCGAGGATTCCACTCATGATCAGTGACCCATGCCCAATCCGCCGTCCACGGGAATGACGGCTCCGGTGATGTACGCGGCCTCGTCCGAGCTGAGGAACCGCACGGTCGAGGCGACCTCGGCGGGCGCCGCGTAGCGGCCCAGCGGCACGCCGGCGACGATCTCCGCGCGGCGCTCGTCACTGAGCACGGCGGTCATGTCGGTGTCCACGAAGCCGGGGGCGACCACGTTGACGGTGATGTTGCGCGGGCCCAGCTCGCGGGCCAGCGAGCGGGCGAAGCCCACCAGGCCGGCCTTCGACGCGGCGTAGTTCGCCTGGCCCGGCGAGCCGGACAGGCCCACCACGGACGAGATCAGGACCACGCGGCCCTTCTTGGCCCGCATCATCAGCTTGGAGGCGCGCTTCACCACCCGGAACGTCCCGGTGAGGTTGGTGTCCAGGACGGACGTGAAGTCCTCCTCGGACATGCGCAGCAGCAGGGTGTCGTTGGTGATGCCCGCGTTGGCGACCAGCACCTGGACCGCGCCGTGCTTCGCCTCGATCTCGGTGAAGGCGGCGTCGACCTGGGCGGCGTCCGTGATGTCGCAGCGCACCGCGAGGACGTCGTACTTGGCCAGCGCCTCGGGCACCTCGCCCGAGCGGCTGGTGATGGCGACCTTGTCGCCCGCCTCGGCGAAGGCCTGGGCGATCGCGAGGCCGATGCCCCGGTTTCCTCCGGTGACGAGAACCGAGCGGCTCAACGATCCACCTCTCTCCCCTGGGTCTGCGCGTACGTCGGAATGCGTACGCAGTCTGTGACGCTATCGGGCGCCCGGCGACGGCGGCGCATCGGGCTCCCACAGCGCCGCACCGGAGGAACTGTCGCAATCCGACAATCCCGGTCACCGCGCCCGACTCCGCAGGTCGGCGCACCGAGGGGTTGCGCGAACGCCCCTTTCCGGCCACTGTGCGGGAACAACACGGACGGGTGCACCCGTTGCCCCCGTGGTGCGGACCGACCCGGGACCGACCGCACCGACCCCCGAGGCGTCCCGGCGAACAACGAAGGCAGCGCCCATGACCAAGGCCCGGCCCGGGAGTCCCCGCCGACCCGCACGACTGCTGGCCCTGACCGCCCTGGCGGCAGGCCTCGGCGCGGCCGCCTGGTCGCTGCGCGACCTGCCGGCGGCGTTCGGGCGGCGGCCGGACGCCGAGCGCGAGGAGCGGGTGCGCGACTCGCCGCAGTACCGCGACGGCGCCTTCCACAACGCCCCCTCGACGCTCGCCCGCGCCTCCGAGGCCCCCGGCTTCGACGCCGGCACCGCCCGCCGGATGCTGTTCGAGCGCGGCGGCCGGGTCCCCGCCCACCCGGTGCCGACCGTCCGCCCCGAACCGACCACCGGCCCGGCCGCCGAGGGCGTGCGGATCACCTGGTACGGGCACGCCTCCGCGCTGGTCGAGCTGGAGGGCTTCCGCGTCCTGCTCGACCCGATCTGGAGCGACCGCTGCTCCCCCGCCGCGCACGTCGGCCCCAAGCGGCTGCACCCGGTGCCGGTGGAGCTGGAGGAGCTGCCGCCGGTCGACGCGGTGCTGATCTCGCACGACCACTACGACCACCTGGACATGGCCACCGTCAAGCGCCTGATGCACACCCAGTCCGCGCCGTTCGCGGTGCCGCTCGGCATCGGCGGCCACCTGCGCCGGTGGGGCGTCCCCGAGCACCGCATCATCGAGCTGGACTGGGACGAGACCTGCACCCTGGGCGACCTGGTGCTCACCCTCACCTCGGCGCACCACTTCTCCGGTCGCGGCCTGACCCGCAACACCACCCTGTGGGGCTCCTGGGTGATCGCCGGCCCGACCCGCCGGGTCTTCTACACCGGCGACTCCGGCTACTTCGAGGGCTACGCCCGGATCGGCGAGCAGCACGGCCCGTTCGACGCCGCGCTGGTGCAGATCGGCGCCTACGACGCGGCCTGGGCGGACATCCACATGACCCCCGAGGACGCCGTGCTCGCCCACCGCGACCTGCGCGGCGGCCTGCTCGTCCCGGTGCACTGGTGCACCTTCAACCTCGGCCTGCACCCGTGGGCCGAGCCAGTCGAACGGCTGCTCGCCGAGGCCAAGGCGCAGGCCGTCCCGCTGGCCGTCCCGCGCCCCGGCGAGCAGGTCGACGTCGACAACCCGCCGGAGCTGGACGGCTGGTGGGAGACCGTCGGCTGACACGGGCCGACCACCACGGGCGGGCCGGCCGAAATGTGCTGGCCGAATACCCGGTGGACGGGAAATGATGCGGTGCGGGCGCCCCTGTGCGGTGCCCGCGCCACACCCCCCGCGACCTGGGAGCCCGCTTGCCTCCGATCCCTCCGGCCGACCGCGTCGGCGCCCCGCGCGCCGTCGACCCGCTGTTCCTCGCCCTCCCGCTGCGCGCCCTCGCCGACGCGGCCCTCACCCGGGCCCGCGAACTCGGCGCCGCGCACGCCGACTTCCGGCTGGAGCGGGTCCGCAGCGCCTCCTGGCGGCTGCGCGACGCCCGCCCCGCCGGCACCTCCGACAGCCTGCAGCTCGGCTTCGCCGTCCGGGTGCTGCTGGACGGCGCCTGGGGCTTCGCCGCCGGCGTGGACCTCACCCCCGGCGCCGCGGCCAGGGTCGCCGAGCAGGCCGTCGCGGTGGCCCGCCTCTCCGGCGGGATCAGCCGGGCGGCCGGCGCCACCGAGCGGGTCGAGCTGGCCGACGAGCCGGTCCACCGGGACGTCACCTGGGTCTCCGCGTACGAGGTGAACCCCTTCGAGGTGCCCGACGCCGAGAAGACGGCGCTGCTCGCCGAGTGGAGCTCCCGGCTGCTGGCCGCCGAGGGCGTCTCGCACGTCCAGGCGAGCCTGCTGACCGTCCAGGAGAACAAGTTCTACGCGGACACCGCCGGCACCGTCACCACCCAGCAGCGCATCCGGCTGCACCCGGAGCTGGAGGCCACCTCGGTCGACGAGCGCACCGGCGCCTTCGACACCATGCGCACGCTGGCCCCGCCGGCCGGCCGCGGCTTCGAGTACCTGACCGGGACGGGCTGGGACTGGGACGCCGAACTCGCCGAGCTGCCCGGCCTGCTGGCCGAGAAGATGAAGGCCCCGAGCGTGCGGGCCGGCCGCTACGACCTGGTCATCGACCCGTCCAACCTCTGGCTGACCATCCACGAGTCGATCGGCCACGCCACCGAGCTGGACCGCGCCCTCGGCTACGAGGCCGCCTACGCCGGCACCTCCTTCGCCACCTTCGACCAGCTGGGCACGCTGAAGTACGGCTCCGAGCTGATGCACGTCACCGGCGACCGCACCGCCGAGCACGGCCTGTCCACCATCGGCTACGACGACGAGGGCGTGGCCACCCAGTCCTGGGACCTGGTCCGGGACGGCATCCTGGTCGGCTACCAACTCGACCGCGGCATGGCCAAGTTGAAGGGCTTCGAGCGCTCCAACGGCTGCGCCTTCGCGGACTCCCCGGCGCACGTGCCGGTGCAGCGGATGGCCAACGTCTCGCTCCAGCCCGCCGCCGACGGCCCGGACACCGCGGGCCTGCTCGCCCAGGTGGAGAACGGCCTGTACATCGTCGGCGACCGTTCGTGGTCGATCGACATGCAGCGCTACAACTTCCAGTTCACCGGCCAGCGCGCCTACGCCATCAAGAACGGCGAACTCGCCGGCCAGGTCAAGGACTTCGCCTACCAGGCCACCACCACCGACTTCTGGGGCTCGATGGCCGCGGTCGGCGGCCCGCAGACCTACGTCCTCGGCGGCGCCTTCAACTGCGGCAAGGCCCAGCCCGGCCAGGTCGCCGCGGTCAGCCACGGCTGCCCGTCCGCGCTGTTCCGCAACGTCAACGTGCTCAACACCCAGCAGGAGGCGGGTCACTGATGACCGACCTGACCGCGAACCGGCCGCACGAACTCGTCGAGCTGGCACTCGGCCTCTCCCGCGCCGACGGCTGCGTGGTGATCGCCGACGAGGAGTCCACCGCCAACCTGCGCTGGGCCGGCAACGCGCTGACCACCAACGGCGTCACCCGGGGCCGGCGCCTCACCGTGATCGCCACCGTGGACGGCGCCGAGGGCACCGCCTCCGGCGTGGTCTCCCGCGAGGCCGTCACCGCCGAGGACGTCGAGGCCCTGGTGCGCGCCGCCGAGGACGCCGCCCGCGCGGCCGGCCCGGCCGAGGACGCCCAGCCGCTGGCCGCCGACCGCCCGTCGTCCCCGGACTTCACCGAGCCCCCGGCGGAGACCTCGATCGAGGTCTTCGACGCCTTCGGCCCGGCCCTCGGCGAGGCCTTCGCCCGCGCCGCCGCCCAGGGCGAGCTGCTGTACGGCTTCGCCCGCCACGAGGTCACCAGCAGCTACCTGGGCAGCTCGACCGGCCTGCGGCTGCGCCACGACCAGCCCACCGGCATGGTCGAGATCAACGCCAAGACGGCCGACCTGTCCGGCTCCGCCTGGGCCGGCGCCGCCACCCGTGACTTCACCGACGTGGACGTCGCGGCCCTGCACGCCGAGCTGACCAAGCGCCTCGGCTGGGGCGCCCGCAAGGTCGACCTGCCGGCCGGCCGCTACGAGACGCTGCTGCCGCCCTCGGCCGTCGCCGACCTGATGGTCTACCTCAACTGGTCCTCCGGCGGCCGGGACGCCCACGAGGGCCGCACCGTCTTCGCCAAGCCCGGCGGCGGCACCCGGATCGGCGACAAGCTCAGCGCCCTGCCGCTGACCCTGCGCTCCGACCCGAGCGAGGAGGGCCTGGAGGCCGCGCCGTTCGTGCTCGCGCACTCCACCGGCGGGGACGTCTCGGTCTTCGACAACGGCCTGCCGATCGAGGCCACCGAGTGGATCCGCGAGGGCGTGCTCAACGACCTGGTCACCAACCGCCACGCGGCCGGCCTCACCGGCCTGCCGCTGCGCCCGCCCGTCGACAACCTGGTGCTGGAGACGGCCGACCAGGCGACGGCGCCGACGCTGGACGAGATGATCGCCCGCACCGAGCGCGGCCTGCTGCTCACCTGCCTCTGGTACATCCGCGAGGTGGACCCGGCGACGCTGCTGCTCACCGGCCTCACCCGGGACGGCGTCTACCTGGTCGAGAACGGCGAAGTGGTCGGCGCCGTCAACAACTTCCGGTTCAACGAGTCCCCGGTGGACCTGCTGAACCGGATCACCGAGGTGGGCCGCACCGAGCGCTGCCTGCCGCGCGAGTGGAGCGACTACTTCACCCGCACCGCGATGCCACCCGTGCGTGTCGCGGACTTCAACATGAGTTCGGTCAGCCAGGCCTCATAGCCGCTGGTCGACGGGGGGATACGAGAGACATGACGGACGAGAAGCGGACGGTCAGAACCAGCAAGATGCTGTCCCGCATCCTGCGGCACGACCCCGGGCGGGTCGGCATCGAGCTGGACGAGGCCGGCTGGGTCCGGATCGACGTGCTGCTCGCCGCCCTGGCGGCCAAGGGCAACCGGCTGACCAGGGCCGAGCTGGACCACGTCGTGGCGACCAACAACAAGCGCCGTTTCGGCTACTCCGCGGACGGTCTCTCGATCCGCGCCAACCAGGGCCACACGGTGGCGGTCGACCTCGGTCTGGCCGCCGCCGTGCCGCCCCCGGTGCTGTACCACGGCACCGCCGACCGCCACCTGGCGTCGATCTTCCACGAGGGCCTGCGCCCGATGGCCCGCCAGGACGTCCACCTGTCGGCGGACACCGAGACGGCCACCCGGGTCGGCGCCCGGCACGGCCGCCCGGTGGTGCTGACCGTCAACGCGGCCGCGATGACGGCGGACGGCCACGAGTTCCGGCTCAGCGAGAACGGCGTCTGGCTCACCGACGCCGTCCCCCCGCAGTACCTCTCCCGGCGCTCGTAGCGCGCTCGCACACCCGACCGGGTGGGCGCCGCCCACCCGGTCTCGTCGCCGCCCCGCCTCCGGCGTACCGTGAGGAAGTCGTGCGGCGAGGCACGCGGACGCGTGGACGAGGGCGGTTGGACACATGGGCAAGAACGGTGGCGAGGTCTACCGGATCACCGGAGCGCGCAGCAGCCTGAGCGAGGACGTCGGGGGGCGCCAGCGCCGGTACGTCATCTCGATGCTGCTCCGCACGGTCTGCGTGCTGCTCGCCGTGGTGCTGTGGGACGTCCAGCGCTGGCTGGCCTTCGGGGCGCTGGCGGGAGCCGTGCTGCTGCCGTACTTCGCGGTGCTGATCGCCAACGCGGGCCGGGAGCGGGCCCCGGGTCTGCCGAGCACCTTCGACATCCCCGCCGACACCCCGCTGATGCTCGGCCCCGGCGGCACCGGTGGGACGGGTGGGAAGCCTGCGCCGGGTGGTACGGGCGGGGCTCAGGAGGCGACCACCGATTCTTCACAGGACGTGAGCTGACTGTCCGTTCTGGTCGGTTTCGTCATGATGTGGACCGCCGAAAGCTCAAAATAACCTCAGATTAATCATGCAGGACCTCCCCATCCGAGGCCCTCGGCGTGACATACTGCGTACGCGCTCCGCATCCCCCGTCGGAGCGACGGACCGACGCCGGGCGGCTCCCCCCGTGGCTGCCCGGCGTCGCCATGCCCGCGCCCGGGCAGCGCGGGGTCGCGTGACAGACTGGCGGTGACGACGCACCCGCCAAGCACCGAGGACGGCCCGATGGACACCCCGATCTGCTCCGCCAAGGGCTGCCGGGCGGACGCCCGCTGGGTGCTGGTGTGGAACAACCCCGCGCTGCACACGCCGGACCGCCGCAAGACCTGGCTCGCGTGCGACGAGCACCGCGAGCACCTGTCGCAGTTCCTCGGCGTGCGCGGCTTCCTCAAGGAGACCGTCGCCTTCGCCGACTGGACGCCCGAGCCAGCGGAGAACCCGGGCCGCTAGGGCCCGTCTTCAAACCCCCGCCTGCGGGCCGACGCCGGGGCACGCACCTCGCCGCGTTGTCGTCGGTCGCCAATGCTCCGCAGTGGCTCCCTCCTCCGCCTTGCGATGCACGCACCCCAACGCCGCCCCGCCCGCCCTCCGGGCGGACGACGGGGGTTTGAAGACGGGCCCTAGGACTCAGCCGCCGATCGCCGACATCGGCCGGTCGGGCTGGTGGAACTCCGGGTCGTCGATGCCGGCCCCGGCCTTCTTGCCCCACATCGCCGCCCGCCACAGCGCGGCCAGCTCGGCGTCGTCCGCCCCCGAGCGCAGCGCGCCGCGCAGGTCGGTCTCCCCGGTCGCGAACAGGCAGTTGCGCACCTGCCCGTCCGCGGTGAGCCTGGTCCGGTCGCAGGCCCGGCAGAACGGGCGGGTGACGGAGGCGATCACGCCCACCCGGCCCGGGCCGCCGTCCACCAGCCAGCGCTCGGCGGGCGCCGCGCCCCGGCCGGCGGCGGGCTCCGGGGTGAGCGCGAAGCGGGCGCCGAGCAGGTCCAGGATCTCCCCGGCGGTGACCATCGAGGAGCGGTCCCAGCCGTGCTGGGCGTCCAGCGGCATCTGCTCGATGAAGCGCAGCTCGTAGCCGTGCTCCAGGCACCAGGCCAGCAGGTCGGCCGCCTCGTGGTCGTTGACCCCGCGCATCAGCACCGCGTTCAGCTTGACCGGTGCCAGCCCGGCGGCCTCGGCGGCGGCGAGCCCGTCCAGCACGTCGTGGTGGCGCCGGCGGCGGGTGAGGGTGTGGAAGACGTCCGGGTCGAGGGTGTCCAGCGAGACGTTCACCCGGTCGAGCCCGGCCGTGCGCAGCGCCGCGGCCGTCCGGGCCAGGCCTATGCCGTTGGTGGTCAGCGACAGCTCGGGGCGCGGCTCAAGCCGCGCGCAGGCCTCGACGATGCCGACCAGTCCGGGCCGCAGCAGCGGCTCGCCGCCGGTGAAGCGCACCTCCCGCACGCCCAGCTCGCGCACCGCGAGGGAGACCAGCCGGACGATCTCCTCGTCGGTCAGCAGGTCGGGCTTGGCCAGCCACTGCAGGCCCTCCTCCGGCATGCAGTAGGTGCAGCGCAGGTTGCACCGGTCGGTCAGGGAGACGCGGAGATCGACAGCCTGCCGACCGAAGGTGTCCAGCAGCACGTACGTCCCTTCCCGAGAAATGCGACCGGCCCGGCCACCGTCGACGGCGGGGCCGGGCCAGCATAGTCATCGCACAACGATCAATGGGCGCCCAGTCCGGTCAGCGAGCGGACCTCCAGTTCAGCGTACTTCGCCGGGTCGGCCCGTTCGCGGGAGAGCAGGGTGCCGATCCACCCGGCGAGGAAGCCGACCGGGATGGAGACCAGGCCGGGGTTCTCCAGCGGGAACCAGTGGAAGTCGGAGTCCGGGAAGAGCGAGGTCTTGGCGCCGGAGACGACCGGGGAGAAGACCACCAGCACCACCGAGCTGATCAGGCCGGCGTAGACCGAGCTGACCGCGCCGGCGGTGGTGAAGCGCTTCCAGAACAGCGAGTAGAGCAGGGTCGGCAGGTTGGCCGAGGCGGCCACCGCGAAGGCCAGGGCGACCAGCGCGGCGGTGTTGAGCTTGTCCGCGTAGAGGCTGAGCACGATGGCGACGGCGCCGATCACCACCGCGGCCCACTTCGCCGAGCGCACCTCCTCCTTCTCGCTCGCCCGGCCGCGCCGGATCACGTTGGCATAGAGGTCGTGTGCGAAGGAGGCGGAGGAGGCCAGGGTGAGCCCGGCGACCACGGCGAGGATGGTGGCGAAGGCGACGGCCGAGATCACCGCGAGCAGCACCGCGCCGCCGGTCGTCCCGGCACCGCCGCCGAGCACCTCGGCGAGCTGCGGGGCCGCCGTGTTGCCGGAGGCGCTGGCGGCCTTGATCTCCTTGGAGCCGACCAGCGCCGCCGCGCCGAAGCCGAGCGCCAGCGTCATCAGGTAGAAGACGCCGATGATGCCGATCGCCCAGAGCACCGACTTCCGGGCCGCCTTGGCGGTGGGCACGGTGTAGAAGCGGACCAGGATGTGCGGCAGGCCGGCGGTGCCGAGCACCAGCGCGATGCCCAGGCTGATGAAGTCGAGCTTGGAGGTGTTGCTGACACCGTACTTCAGCCCCGGTTCCAGGAAGGCCTCGCCCTTGCCGCTCGCCGAGGCGGCCGCGCCGAGCAGCTCCGAGGGGTTGAAGTGGTACTTGGCGAGCACCAGGACGGTCATCAGCGCGGCGCCGGCGATCAGCAGGACCGCCTTGACGATCTGGACCCAGGTGGTGCCCTTCATGCCCCCTATCACCACGTAGACGACCATCAGCGCGCCGACCGCGACGATGGTCCAGCGCTTGGCGCCGTCCCCGCTGACCCCGAGCAGCAGGGCGACCAGCGTGCCGGCCCCGACCATCTGGGCGAGCAGGTAGAAGATCGACACCACGATGGTGGAGACGCCGGCGGCGGTGCGCACCGGGCGCTGGCGCATCCGGAACGCCAGCACGTCCGCCATGGTGAAGCGGCCGGAGTTGCGCAGCGGCTCGGCGATCAGCAGCAGCGCGACCAGCCAGGCGACCAGGAAGCCGATCGAGTACAGGAAGCCGTCGTAGCCGGACAGCGAGATCGCCCCGGCGATGCCGAGGAAGGACGCGGCGGACATGTAGTCGCCCGAGATGGCCAGGCCGTTCTGGAAGCCGGTGAAGCCGCGGCCGCCGGCGTAGAAGTCGGCGGCGCTGCGGTTCTGCCGCCCGACCCAGACGGTGATGACCAGGGTGGCCAGGACGAAGACCCCGAAGAGGGTCATGGTCAGGCCGCGGTGCTCCGTGGCGGAGCTGGCGAGCTCTGTCATTCGGCGGACTCCCGGGGGGCGTGGACGACGGCGCCGTGCGCCTCGCGGATCGCGGTGGCGGTCGGGTCGATCCGCCGGTTCGCGTAGCGGGCGTACCAGGCGGCGATGGCGAAGGTGGTGGCGAACTGGAGCAGCCCGAGCACCAGGGCCACGTTGACGTGCCCGACGACCTTCGTTCCCATCAGCCCGGGGGCGTAGCAGGAGAGCAGGACGTACAGCAGGTACCAGAGTACGAATCCGATGGTGACGGGGAAGGCGAAGCTCCGGAACGAGCGCCGTAGCGTGCGGAACTCCTCGCTCCTGTCGATGAGTTGGACGTCCGTAGGGGTCGTGGTGATCGGCGGCGAATCCACTCTTACTCCTCACTCCTTCGGCGTAGCGGTCACACGTGGGGAACGATCGAACGTGAGGGGCGTCACAGTTCTCGTGCGCGCCGCGCAATGCTAGGAGCGTCGTGCCCAACCCGAAAGGGGTTGATCACGATCAGCCAGTCGTTCACCCCCTCGCACCATCCAATTGGCCGAAAAACGCCACAACCTCCACAACCGGAGCCGGCCACACACCGAAGGGGCGGCACCGCCCAGCGATGCCGCCCCTTCAGGACTTTGACGAACCGTCAGCCGCCGACCCGTCAGAAGCTGATCCGGACCTTCAGTGCGGAGCGGTCGTCCATCGCCCGGTAGCCGTCCGGCACGCCGTCCAGGTCCACCGTCCGGTCGAAGACCAGGCCCGGCTCGATGGCGCCCGCGAGGACGTCCGGCAGCAGCTCGGGGATGTACGCGCGGGCCGGCGCGACGCCACCGTTCAGCGAAACGTTCCGCCCGAACATCTGGCCGATATCCACCCCGGCGCTCCCGCCGTGCGGCACCCCGACGTAGCCGACCGCGCCGCCGTCCCGGGCGATCGAGATCGCCGTGCGCATCGACTCCTCGGTGCCGACCGCCTCCAGCACCGCGTGCGCGCCCTGCCCGCCGGTCAGCTCCTTCACCGCCTCGATCGCGGCCTCGCCGCGCTCGGCCACCACGTCCGTCGCCCCGAAGCGCCGGGCCAGCTCGGTCCGGGCCGTGTGCCGGCCCAGCGCGATGATCCGGCCCGCGCCCAGCCGCCGCGCCGCCAGCACCCCGCACAGGCCCACCGCGCCGTCGCCGACCACCGCGACCGTGGCACCCTCGCGCACCCCGGCCGAGACCGCCGCGTGGTGCCCGGTGGCCATCACGTCGGACAGCGCCAGCAGCCCGGGCAGCAGCTTCTCGTCCCCCGCCGCCTCCTTCGGCAGCTTCACCAGGGTGCCGTCCGCGAACGGCACCCGGACCGCCTCGCCCTGCCCGCCGTCCGAGCCGACCTGGCCCCAGAACCCGCCGTGCGGGCAGGAGGTCTGCAGGCCGTCGCGACAGAACTCACACGTCCCGTCCGACCAGACGAACGGCGCCACCACGAGGTCGCCCTTCGCGAAGCCGCGCACCTCGGCGCCGACCTCCTCGACCGTCCCCAGGAACTCGTGGCCGATCCGCTGCCCGGCCACCCGCTGCGCGACCCCGCGGTACGCCCACAGGTCGCTGCCGCAGATGCAGGCGTTCAGCACCCGGACCACCACGTCGGTCGGGTGCTGGATCACCGGGTCCGGGACCTCTTCGATCCGGATGTCGTTGGGGCCGTGGATCACGGTGGCGCGCATGGAATCTCGTCCTCACGGGAGCGGAGCAGAAACGGAACGGCTGCCGGAAAGCAGTCGGAACAGCTGTCCGAATTCCCCCGTCGACCACTCTATTCCCGGCACCCGGCCCGAACACTTCGACCGGGTCCGCCGCCCCGCCCCTTATCCTGTTGGACCATGCAACCGATCCAGCCCGAGACGTACGGCGCGCCGCGGACCGCCCCGGTCCCCGCCCAGCGCTCCGCCGCCCCCGCCGAGGGCTTCGCGGTGGTCGACGTCGAGACCACCGGTCTCGGCCGCTCGGACCGCGTCATCTCCGCGGGCGTCTACCAGCTGGACCACGACGGCGAGGTCACCGACCACTGGTACACCCTGGTCAACCCCGAGCGGGACCCGGGCCCGGTCTGGATCCACGGCCTCACCGCCGAGCTGCTCGCCTCCGCCCCGACCTTCCCCCAGGTCGCCGACGAGTTCGCCGAACGGCTGCGCGGCCGCGTCCTGGTCGCCCACAACGCGCTCTTCGACTGGAACATGATCTCCCGCGAGTTCTCCCGGGCCGGCCTGCGCGCCCCGGTCGAGCAGCGGCTGTGCACCATGGTCCTCTCCCGCGACCTGCGCCTGCCGCTGCCCAACGGCAAGCTCTCCTCGCTCGCCGCCCACTTCGGCGTCCAGCAGCGCCACGCCCACAACGCCCTGGACGACGCCCGGGTGCTCGCCGAGGCCTTCCGCCCCAGCCTGCACCTGGCCCGCTCGGGCGGCGTCCCGCTGCCGCTGCAGAACTGCGTCGCGGTCACCGACCTCGGCGAGGACGAGCCCGCCGCCCCCGGCCGCTCCTCCTGGACCGGATCCCAGTACCGCCAGTCCAAGAAGCGCCCGCCGTGCCCGTACTCGAACCCGGGCCGCTGGGAGGACGGCAAGCCGCTCGTCCAGGGCATGCGGGTGGCCTTCACCGGCGACACCGCCACCGACCGCGAGCTGCTGGAGGACCGCGCCGTCGAGGCCGGCCTGCACATCGCCACGTCGGTGAGCCGGCTCACCAGCCTGCTGGTCACCAACGAGCCGAACAGCTGGAGCGGCAAGGCCCGCAAGGCCCGTGAGCTGGGCACCCCGGTGGTCGGCGAGGACGCCTTCCTGCAGCTCCTGCGCGAGGTCGCCCCGCACCCCGGTGCGTGAGCCGGGTGTGAGGTCGGCGTACCGTTCCCGTGTGTACCGTTTCCTGCTGACCCGCCAGTGGCTGATCACCATCCTGATCGCGCTGCTGCTGATCCCCGCGACGATCGAGCTGGGGTTCTGGCAGCTGCACCGCCACCAGGCGCGGGTGGCCCGGAACGAGCTGATCGGCAAGGCCCTCACGGCCGCACCCGTCCCGTTCGACACCCTGTCGGCGGCCCCGGGCACGGCCGTCCCCAAGGACCTCACCTGGCGCGCGGTGACGGCCACCGGCCAGTACGACCCGGCGCACGAGTTCGTGGTCCGCAAGCGGACCGACTCCAGCGGCACCATCGGCTACTTCGTGGTGACCCCGCTGAAGCTCTCGGACGGCAAGGGCACCGTCCTGGTCAACCGCGGCTGGGTCGCCTCCGCCGCCACCGCCACCGAGTACCCGGCCGTCCCGGCCGCCCCGGCCGGCGAGGTCACCCTCACCGGCCGGCTGCGCCCCGACGAGACCACCGGCGGCAGCGAGGGCTTCGTCAAGGACCGGGCCGGCCTGCCCGACCGCCAGTTCAACCTGATCAACACCGCGCAGCAGACCAAGGAGACCGGCACCGAACTGCTCGGCGGCTACCTCGAACTCACCGGCACCACCCCGGCGCCGGCCGACCAGCCGCAGCTGATCCCCGATCCCAACCACTCGGACATCGGCCCGCACATGGCCTACGCCGTCCAGTGGTGGCTGTTCACCGGGATGATCCCGGTCGGCGTCTGGGTCCTCGCCCGCCGCGAGGCCAAGGACCGCGCCAAGCAGGCCGCCGAGGCCGAGGCCGGCGCCGAGCCCGTCCCCGCGTAGGGCCCCGGCCGCTACAGGACGTCCGCCAGCTCCCGCAGCAGCCGCGCCTTCGCCCGCGCGCCCACCACCGACCGCACCGGCTGCCCGTCCCGGAACACCATCAGCGTCGGCATCGACAGCACCCCGTACGCGGCCTGGGTGCGCGGGTTGCGGTCCACGTCCACGCTCACCACCCGCAGCCGGTGCGCCTCCTCCCGCGCGATGTCCGCCAGCACCGGCGCCATCATCCGGCACGGCGGGCACCAGTCCGCCGTGAAGTCCACCAGCACCGGCCCCTGCGCCGACAGCACCTCCGCCGCGAACGTGTCGTCCGTCACCGCCGGCACCCCTGCGATCGCCACCATCGCCTACTCCTCCTCCGTGGTCATCCCGCACAGCGGGGCCCGATCGGCCTCCGCCGCCAACTCGTCCCGCGCCCGCACCGCCCGCTCGAACTGCCCGGCGACCTGCTGCCGGACGGCCTCCAGCCGCGCGATGCACGCGTCCAGCTCGGCCAGCTTCCGCCGGTACACCTCCAGCGACGCCGGGCACGAGTCCCCCTCCGGATGCCCCGCCCGCAGGCACTCCACGAACGGCCGGGTCTCCTCCAGCTCGAAGCCGAAGTCCCGCAGCATCCGGATCTCCCGGAGCAGCCGCAGGTCCGCCTCGTCGTAGGCCCGGTACCCGTTGCCCGCCCGCCGGGCCGGCAACAGCCCCAGCTGCTCGTAGTACCGCAGCGCCCGCGTGGTGGTCCCCGCCCGCTCCGCCAACTCCCCGATCCGCATGACCGCCTCCCGTGCTTCCGGACACCGACCGTAAACCTTGCCCCCGACGTCAACGCCAGCCCCGGGCCGGGCCGCCCGGCGGGCAAGATGGTCCCCATGGATCTCGGACTCAAGAACAAGGCCTACATCGTCACCGGCGCGACCCGCGGCCTCGGCCTGGCCACCGCCCGCGAACTCGCCGCGGACGGCGCCCACGTCCTGGTGACCGGCCGCACCCAGGCCGCCGTCGATGCCGCCGTGGCCGAGCTGAACACCCTCGGCACCGCCCACGGCGTGGTCGCCGACAACGCCGACCCGGCCACCGCCGCGCGCCTCGTCGACGAGGCCCGCACCCGCTTCGGCCGCTTCGACGGCATCCTGATCAGCGTCGGCGGCCCGCAGGCCGGCACCGTCCAGGACACCCCCGAGGCCGCCTGGCGCGATGCCTTCGAGTCCGTCTTCCTCGGCGCCCTCCGGCTCGCCCGCACCGCCGCCGCCGAGCTCACCGAGGGCGGCGTGATCGGCTTCGTGCTCTCCAGCTCCGTCCGCCAGCCCGTCCCCGGCCTCGCCGTCTCCAACGGCCTGCGCCCCGGCCTGGCGATGGCCGCCAAGGCGCTCGCCGACGAGCTCGGCCCGCGCGGCATCCGGGTGCTCGGCCTGCTCCCCGCCCGGATCGACACCGACCGGGTCCGCGAGCTCGACGGCCTCGCACCCGACCCGGCGGCCGCCCGCGCCGCCGCCAGCGCCGGCATCCCGCTGGGCCGCTACGGCACGCCCGAGGAGTTCGGCAAGGTCGCCGCCTTCCTGCTCTCCCCCGCCGCCTCCTACCTGACCGGCCTCATGGTCCCGGTCGACGGCGGCGCGATGCGCACGCTCTGAGGCTCCTCACACCACGCGCGGCCGCCTCCTCCGCCGGTGCCGGTGCTCGACGGGGGCGGCCTGCAGCACCCGGATCCGCAGCTCGGCCGGCAGCTCCGCCAGCCCCAGGCTCGCCCGGGCGTCCGCCCGCGGGCCGTCCTCGAAGTGCTCGACCAGGCCGACCGGATCCCCGCCCGGCGTCAGCCGGACGGCCCCGCGCAGCCGCGGGTGCCGGGGCGCCCGCACCAGCCGCACCCCCGCCCGTTCGACCTCCGGCAGCACCGCCGTCCCCCGCTCCAGCACGTCCTCCAGCGCCCGCGCGGTCACCCGCAGCCGCAGCCCGCCGGCCCCCGGCGTCGGGACGGCGATGCTCGACAGCCCGGTGCGCCGCAGCTGCGCCACCAGCCACCAGGCCATCCCGACCACCAGCACCGACAGCCCGCTCACCACCGCGGGCCACCACCAGTCCCGCGCCACCCACCGCATCCGCGACCGGTCGCTGAGCAGCGGCTGGTCCGGCGAGGTGAGCGGCCACCGGCTCGGCGGCTGCACCCCCAGGTGCCGGTACAGGCCCAGCCCGCCCGCCAGCACCAGCGCCCCCACCCCGAGCAGCAGCACGCCCGCCACCCCCAGCAGGACCCGGTTCACCACCGCCCGCCTCATCCGGCCACCTCGCTCCGCCCGGCGTCGCCGGCCTCGCCGACCGCACCGCCCGCACCGCGCGCGGCCCGCACGTCCAGCCGCAACGGCCGCGCCACCCCGACCCGGGCCAGTTCCTCCCGCAACTGCCGCTGCACCGCCGCCGGATCGGCCGGCCCGACCAGCCGTACCCGCACCCGCCGCCGCCCGACCCGGATCCGCAGCTCCTCGATCCCGGTCAGCCCGGCCGCCCGGTCGGTCAGCAGGTGCGCGATCCCGCCCTTGTCGATCGCCGCGGTCGTCTCCCCGTACGGCCACAGCGGGAGCCAGCGCCGCAGCCCCGGCGCGAACGCCAGCCACAGCAGCCACCCGCCGAGCGCCACGGCCACCCCGGCACCGGTCAGCACCCACACGTCGTCGAGGTGACGGGTCGCCAGCTCGTCCGCCAGCTGCGCCCGCCACCGCCGGGCCGGCTGCCCGGCCCGCACCGCCACCACGTCGTAGAGCAGCGCCCCGGCCGCCACCAGCACGGCGGTGGCGACCAGCGCCGCCGCGGCCGTCCGCGGCGCCCGCAGCCGCGGCACCTTCCCGTGCGGCACCTCGTCCGCGCCACTCACGAGGCTCCACCGCCGATCAACTTCTCGACCACGACGACCACTTCCGACACCCTGGTCCCGGTCAGCGCGACGACCTGAGCCGCCACCCGCTCCCGTACGCCCCGGGCGAGCGCCGCGAGGTCGGCGGGGAACGGCAGCTCCACCTCGACCCGGACGGTCACCGTGCTGCCCGGCACGCTCACCGACACGCTCGGCGGCGCCCCGCGGACCGACCGCCCCGCCCAGACGCCGGCCAGCGCCTCCCGGGCCGCCGCCCTTGCGATCCGGGCGTAGACGCGCTCCGCGATCCGCAACCGCCCCCGGCCGCCGGCCGCGCGCGCGGCAGTGGCGGTGCGCCCCGTCAACGACGCCGGTCCCGCCCGCGCAGCAGGTCACCGAGGTCCCCCAGCTCGATGTCCCCCTCCGCCAACCGGCCGAGCACGAACCCCACCAGCCCGAGCGCCGCCACCAGCAGGAACGCCGCGAACCCGCCGAAGTACCCGGCGAAACCGAGGGCCATGCCCACCACCAGGCCGACGATGGCCAGGTTCATCCGCTCCTCCTCGTCGTCGACTGCCGAACCGTCCACCGCCGCGCGCTACTTGAGCCTGGGCCGCTGCCCCGGGGCGAGCAGCTGCTCTTCCTCCTCCTCGGCCTCCGGCTCGTCGGGCAGGTGGACGTCGTTGACCGCGATGTTCACCTCGACGACCTCCAGGCCGGTCATCCGCTCCACCGCGTCGATGATGTTCTCCCGCACCTGGCGGGCGAGTTCGGGGATGACCACGCCGTACTCGACGACCAGCGCGATGTCGATGGCGGTCTGCTTCTCGCCGACCTCCGCCTTGATCCCCCGCCCGACGCTGGACTTCCCGCCGGGCACCCGGTCCCGCATCGCGCCGAAGGTGCGGGCCAGCCCGGAGCCGAGCGCGTGGATGCCGGAGACCTCGCGGGCGGCCATCCCGGCGATCTTCTCGACCACGCCCACGGCCAGCGCCGTCCGCCCTCGGTCGGCGACCGGCCGCCCGCCGGCGCCGGTGCCGCCGGAGCCGCCGCCGGCCGGGCCGGTCCTGGCGGCGGGCGGCGCGCCCGGGGTCGGGGCGTTGCCGGTGTGCTTGTGCATGGTCGAGGGCGTCGGAGTGTCAGGCATGGGGCGGGTCTCCCGTCGTACGGCTCCAGCTATATCGCAAACCACCCCAACTCTGACATCGCGCCACGTCCCCCGCCCGCCGGGCGCGTCCGCCCACGCGACGACGAAGGCCCGGCCCCGGGGTGGTTTCCCGGGGCCGGGCCTTGCGGACGAGCACCCGCCCGGAACGCCGCACGGGCGAGCGGGCGAGCGGCGGCAGTCAGTCGCCGATGCCGGCGAGTTCGCGCAGCCGGCGCGCCTGCGCCACCCGTTCGGCGGAGCGCTGCTCGTCGAACGAGCGCCCCGCGGCGCCCTGGAGCAGCGCCTTGGTCTCGATCACGGCGCCGCGCGGGGCGGCCAGCAGGGCGGCCGCGAGGTCCCGCGCGGCGGCGTCCAGCTCGGCCGCCGGGACGGCCAGGTTGGCCAGCCCGATCGCGGTGGACTCCTCGGCGCCGACCCAGCGCCCGGTCGCGCAGATCTCCAGCGCCCGGGCGTACCCGACGAGGTCGACCAACGGCTTGGTCCCGGCGAGGTCCGGGACGAGCCCGAGCGAGGTCTCCTTCATCGCGAACTGCACGTCGTCGGCGACGACCCGCAGGTCGCAGCCCAGGGCGAGCTGGAAGCCCGCGCCCACGGCGTGCCCCTGCACGGCCGCGATGGAGACCAGGTCGGCGCGGCGCCACCAGGTGAAGGCCTCCTGGTAGGAGGCGATGGCGGCGTCCAGGCCCTGGTCATCGCGGGCGGCGAGCTCCAGGAAGGTGGGCTCGCCCGGGATGCCCTCGGGGGTGAACATCGCCCGGTCCAGCCCGGCGGAGAAGGAGACGCCCTCCGCGCGCAGCAGCACCACCCGGACGCTGCCGGGCAGTTCGCGGCCGGCCGCGACGAGGGCGCGCCAGAGCGCGGGCGACTGGGCGTTGCGCCGCTTGGGCTGACAGAGGGTGACGACGGCGAGGTCACCCTGGATCTCCAGGCTGACGCCGTCCCGCTCCCAGCTCGGGGCCTGCGGGTCGGTGGCGGGGGCGGTCATGCGGGAACCTCCGGTGGCGAGGGATGGGGCTACCGGAGAGTAACAAACCCGGGCGCGCGGCGGCAGGGCCTCGCGCCGGTGAAGTGACGAAACCAGGGGCGGGCCGGCCCCGGACACCGCCCCGGACATGACGATCGGCGGCCGGTCCACTCGGCCCGGGGGTGGACGTTCAGTCGGCGCCGACCGCGCCGCACCCTCGGCCGGCGTCCTGCCGCCGCGCCATTGGCTAGAGCTGACGGACCGTCAGGAAGCGGCCCCGGCAGCCGTCTTGTTCTTGCCTCGCGTGGCACCGCCGCGGCCCCGGAGGATCACTCCGGACTCGCTCAGCATCCGGTGCACGAAGCCGTAGGAACGACCGGTCTCGTCCGCGAGAGCGCGAATGCTCGCCCCGGCGTCGTACTTCTTCTTGAGATCGGCCGCGAGCTTCTCACGCGCGGCACCGGTCACCCGGCTGCCCTTTTTCAGAGTCTCGGCCACCCGTGCCTCCTCATTTGCGTTGCTCGGTCAGATTCCCATGATCACCCATACACCGCGTCCTGGCCACCCATTCGACAAGGTCGATGTCGGGATTGCCCCGACCTTCGGTGGTGATCCGAGCGCACCAGGGCGCTCACACAGAGTGCACGCCCCCGGGGGAGTGCCGCCGGACGCCGGGAAAGGGCTGATCAGCAACGTCGGCCCGGCCACGATCGAGTGGCGGGCCGACGGGAAGTCCTCAAACGGAATACCGGGCTACTTCATTCCCGGACACGCCGTGAGTACCAGTTTTTCTGGTCCGAATAGCGGAGAAGGCGTCTACGTCGGGTCAGGCCAGGTTGACCAGATCGGCGTAGGCCGGGCTCCAGAGGTCCTCCACCCCGTCCGGCAGCAGGATGATCCGCTCCGGCTGGAGCGCGTCGACCGCGCCCTCGTCGTGGGTGACGAGCACGACTGCACCGGTGAACTCGCGCAGCGCGCCCAGGATCTCCTCCCGGCTGGCCGGGTCGAGGTTGTTCGTGGGCTCGTCGAGCAGCAGCACGTTGGCGGAGGAGACCACCAGGGAGGCCAGCGCCAGACGGGTCTTCTCACCGCCGGAGAGCACCCCGGCCGGCTTGTCGACGTCGTCCCCGGAGAACAGGAACGAACCGAGGATCTTGCGGATCTGGACCAGGTCGGTGTCCGGCGCGGAGGAGCGCATGTTCTCCAGGACGGTGCGCTCCGGGTCCAGCGTCTCGTGCTCCTGGGCGTAGTAGCCGATCTTCAGGCCGTGGCCCGGGGTCACCTCGCCGGTGTCCGGCTTCTCCACCCCGGCCAGCATCCGCAGCAGGGTGGTCTTGCCCGCGCCGTTGAGGCCGAGCACGACGACCCGGGAGCCGCGGTCGATCGCCAGGTCCACGCCGGTGAAGATCTCCAGCGAGCCGTAGGACTTCGACAGGTCGGCCGCGGTGAGCGGGGTCTTGCCGCAGGGGGCCGGGTCCGGGAAGCGCAGCTTGGCGACCTTGTCGCTCTGGCGCACCTGCTCCAGCCCGGAGAGCAGCTTCTCGGCGCGGCGGGCCATGTTCTGCGCGGCCACCGTCTTGGTCGCCTTGGCGCGCATCTTGTCGGCCTGCGCGTTCAGCGTCGCGGCCTTCTTCTCGGCGTTGGCCCGCTCGCGCTTGCGGCGCTTCTCGTCGTCCTCGCGCTGCTGCTGGTACTGCTTCCAGCCCATGTTGTAGACGTCGATCGCGGAGCGGTTGGCGTCCAGGTAGAAGACCTTGTTGACGACCGTCTCGACCAGCTCGACGTCGTGCGAGATGACGATGAAGCCGCCCTTGTAGGTCTTCAGGAAGTCCCGCAGCCAGGCGATCGAGTCGGCGTCCAGGTGGTTGGTGGGCTCGTCGAGCAGCAGCACGTCGGAGTCCGAGAACAGGATCCGGGCCAGCTCGACGCGGCGGCGCTGACCACCCGAGAGGGTGTGCAGCTGCTGGCCGAGGATGCGGTCCGGCAGGCCGAGCGCGGCGGCGATGGTGGCGGCCTCGGCCTCGGCGGCGTAGCCGCCCTTGGTCAGGAACTCGGTCTCCAGCCGGGCGTACTTCTTCATCGCGTTGTCGCGGGTGGCGCCCTTGCCGTTGGCCATCCGGTCCTCGTTCTCGCGCATCTTCTTCAGCACGGTGTCGAGGCCGCGGGCGGAGAGGATGCGGTCCTTGGCGAGGACGTCGAGGTCGCCGGTGCGCGGGTCCTGCGGGAGGTAGCCGACCTCGCCCGAGCGGGTCACCGTGCCGGCCGCGGGGATGCCCTCGCCGGCCAGCACCTTGGTGAGGGTGGTCTTGCCGGCGCCGTTGCGACCGACCAGGCCGATCCGGTCGCCGGCGGCGACCTTGAAGCTCGCGGACTCGATCAGGATCCGGGCACCGGCGCGCAGTTCGAGGGCGTTGGCGGAGATCATGGCTGGGACTGCTCCTGGGACGTGAGCGGACGGCCGGGCGGGGGCCCGGGGCCGGGCGAGCGGGAAGGGGCTTCGACGGCGGTCGGCGCGCTGGACGGGCGCCGCGGCCCGCTAGTGCCCGGAGAAGACAGCCATGACGGCAAGTCTACCGGGCCGCGCGGAACACCCCGGGGCGGTACCGCCCCGGGGTACCGGACCTGCGGCTACGGCTGCGGGGTCCCCGCGGGGGCGGCCGGGGCGGCGCTCGGCGCGGGCGGGGCCCCGGCCGCCGGGCTCGCGCAGCCGACCTGCGGGCGGACGGCGGCGAACGGCGCGGCGGCGCTGCCGCAGCCCGTCTCGGGCGCGGCCGCCTTGGTGTCGAACACCCGCGGCGGGACGACCGGGCCGTCCGAGATCTCCACCCGGCTCGCGTCCAGCACCTTGACGGTCGCCGCCGGTCCGGTGCTCATCGCCCAGCCACTGCTGTCCAGCCGGAAGCCGGTGATCGCGCCGGAGACGGCCAGCCCGGCGCTGTTGGTGCAGGTGCGCGGCACGAGCACGGCGTAGTCGGTGTGCACGGTGCGCAGCGGGTCGTAGACGCAGCCGTTGGCGGGCTTGTCGTTGTAGCGCAGGTCGCCGTCCGCGTCACGCAGGCCCATGGTGAGGTTCGGCGTGACCACGGCCAGCCAGGGCGAGCCGGCCCGCTGGACGGTGTGCAGCGCGGCCTTCGCCCGCTGCTTGGCGAGCTCCTTGCGCTGGTCGTCGGTCCGCTTGTCGGCACCGGGCTCGCCGGAGCCGCGCAGCCAGTCCGTCAGGCCGGGCACCGCGCGGTGCCAGCGCACCTCGTGGTCGCCCGGGCGCACCGAGGTGAGCAGGCCGTCGTCCCAGACCACGATCGCGTTGTCCCCGGCCATCGCCAGGTACAGCGCCTCGGCGCCCTCGCGGCGGTAGGTCCAGGCCTGCGCGCCGGTCTGCTGGTGGAAGGCCTCCAGGCCGCCGCCGACCACCCGCAGGTCCAGGTCCGCGGCGGTGAGCGACTGCGAGCTGACGGGCGTGGCCTCGGTGTTGCCCGGTCCGGCCACCTTGTCACCGAACGGCTCCGGCTTGTTGGCGTGCGCCGCCGCTCCGGCCGCAAGGACCAGCATCACCGCCAGGGCAGGCAGGATCGAGCGGGGGGTCAGTACACGCAGCGGCTTCCGGGACACAGCCGGAGCGTATCCAACCGCGATGGGGCGAGTCAGCCGGGATTCGGCCGCCGCCCGCGCCCGCCACCGCGCACGGGGCCGTGTGCGCCCTCCACGCGCGCCCGCCCGCCCACCTGCGTCGTCCGGGCCGGGGCCGGGTCGCCGGGCCGCGGGCGCGGGGCGGCAGCGGCGCGCGGGACCGTTACAGAGCTGATACACGGCCCCCCTGGCGGGGGCCCGGCGGCCGTCACGGCCGGCGTTGCGGCAGACGGCGTTCGAATACCGCCCACTTTAGAGTGACATTCGGCTTTTCCGACGCCCTCCGGCCCTACTGTCGGCGAGCGGGTCGCCACGGTCCGTCCGCACCGTCGCCCGTCCGCCCGCCCCGCGCCGTCCGGAGGAGAGACCATGCGAATCGGCCGCCTGACGATGGCCGCCGCCGCCCTGCTGCTGATGGCCACGGCCAGCGTCCCGTCCGGGACGCCGCTCAGCCAGTCGGAGCGGCACAGCCTCTCCTCGGACGCCTTCGAGCCGCGCGGCGCCGCCCCCCGGCCGCCCGTGCAGCGGCCGAAGCACGAGCCGCCGTTCGGCGCGTTCGTCGGCTCCTGGGACAACTACATCCCGCAGATCGGCCAGTACGCGCGCTGGCTGGGCGACGCGAACCTGCAGGTCGGCCACACCTACCTGGCGGGCAACGGCTGGGCCGACATCGAGGGCGAGCCGGTGGTGCTCGGCATGTGGTCGCAGTGGCGGCTGGCCGACCCGTCCCGGCTGCTCGTGCTCGGCGTGCCGATGCTGGTGCCGAACGAGGCGAACGTCTCGGACGGCGAGGTCGCCAAGCTGCTCGGCCAGGGCGCCCGCGGGGACTTCGACGTCCACTTCCTGCGGCTCGCCCGCCGGCTGGTCGCGCTCGGCGGCGCGGACACCGTGCTCACCATCGGCTGGGAGATGAACGGCGTCACCTACACCCACCGCTGCCGGCCCGACCCGGCCGCCTGGAAGGCGTACTGGCGGCGGATCGTGGGGGTGATGCGCTCGGTGCCCGGGCAGCGGTTCCGCTTCGACTTCGCGCCCAACCGGGGCCTGGACGCGATCCCGTGGACCAAGTGCTACCCCGGCGACGACGTGGTCGACATCATCGGCATGGACAGCTACGACCAGCCCGCCGGCGCCGGCTTCGACGACTACGTGCGCGAGCCGTACGGCCTGCAGGACCAGGTGGAGTTCGCCGCCCGGCACGGCAAGCCGGTCTCGTACCCGGAGTGGGGGCTGTTCCGCAACGGCGACAACCCCGAGTTCGTGCAGCGGATGGTCGACTGGATGCGCACCCACGACACCACCTACCAGACCGTCACCGACTACTGCCCGCACGGCTTCTACCAGTGCGACCGCAACCCGCGCTCGGCGGCGCGCTTCAAGCAGCTGATGTCCGGCTCGAAGGGGGCGCCGGTGGCGGTGCCGACTGCTCCCCCGGCCCTGCCGACACCGCCCGCACCGCCGACCGCACCGGCCACCCCGACCCCGGCCTCGCCGTCCCCGTCCCCGTCGACCACCGCCAAGCCGGCCAGACGCTGACGGATCAGCGGAGGCGGCGCGCCAGCAGGGCCTGCTTGAGCCGGGGGAAGCGGGTCCGCAGCTGGTGCACCGCCACCTGGCGGGCGCGCACCAGGCCGGCCCGGACGGCGGCCGCCGGCGCCAGCCCCGCGGGGCCCAGCAGCAGCCGCTGGTTGTGCAGTCGATCGGGCCGCCAGCGCTGCTTGTACGGCTCCTGGCCGCGCAGCAGCCCTATCACCGGGATCTCCGCGCCGACCGTCTCGTCCAGCGCCGCGCTGAACAGCAGCCCGGCGATGTCCAGCCGCTCCCGCAGCATCGGGTGCGCGCCGTACAGGTAGAGCCCGCTGAACGACGGGCAGAGCAGCAGCAGGTTCACCGCGACCAGCTGGCCGTCCAGGTGGAACTGGTGGACGGCGGCCTTGCCGGCGGCGACCAGGGCCGCGGTGGACTCGTTCAGGTGCCGGGCGAAGCGCTCGGTGCGGTGCTCGGGGGTGACGCCGCGGTCCTGCCACTGCAGGAAGTGCAGCCGCAGCAGGCCCTCCAGCGCCTCCGGCAGTTCCTCGACCGGCGTCGAGCGGACCGTCACCCCGGCCTCGGCGATCTTGCGCAGCTTCACCCGGTTGCGCTGGGCGGTCTTGCCGGGCAGCCGCTTGAGCAGCCGGTCCATCGGGACGCCCGGGAGGTACTGGCAGAGCGAGTCCTGGTAGCGGCGGCGGCGGCCGCGCCAGTGCTCGTACACCTGCTGCACGGCCGCCTCCGGGTGCACCTCGCGCAGCTCCAGGAACTGCCAGGGGCGGGTGACCGGGAGGGCGGCGGCGAGTTCGGCGGCGGCCCGGTCGGCGTACTCGTCGTCGAGCAGCACGTCGGTGTAGTCGACCAGCCCGGCGCCGAGGCCGGTCAGGCCGCCGAGGAGGCCGCGCCGCCGGAAGGCGCCCGCACCGACCAGCCGGCCGTCCCGGCGGACCAGCACCACCCGCAGCGCGCCCGGGCTGCCGTAGTGGTGCCACCAGGAGCGCTGCCAGGCGGAGGCCTGGAAGAAGGTGGCGGTGCGGCAGCGGGCCGCCAGGTCGTCCCACTCCTCGGCGAGGGTGTCCAGGGCGTCGTCCTCGCGGCGCAGCTCGGTGGTCCAGGCGGGCGCGGTGGAACCGGAGGTCTGCTGGGCGGGCAGGCCCGCGCGGCGGGTCCCGGTGCTCATCGGCCGCTCCCGGCCGTGGTCTTCTCCTTGGCCGGGGTCTTCGGCCCGGCCTTGGGGGCGTCCTTCGCGGCGGGCTTCTCCGCCGGCTTCTCCGCGGCCTTCCCGGCCCCGGCGGGTTCCGGCGCGGCCTCCTCCTCGGCCGCGGCCGGCGCGGGCCGCGCCTCGCCGCGCGGGCGCGGGGTGCTCGGCGCCTCGGCGGCGGGCGCCGTCTGCGTCTCCGGTGCCGCGGGCGTCCCGGGCGTCTCGACGGCCTCGGCCGGGTCGGCGCCGGAGCGGCGGCGGGTCATCATCACCAGCGCGCCGAGCAGCAGCCCGGCCGCGCCGCCGACCGCGATGTCCAGCTTGCCCGAGGGGGTGGTCGGCTTGTCCGGCTCGGCCGCCGGGGCCAGCGTCACCAGCCGGACGTTGGTGTCCCGGCTGCTGGTGTTGGCGAAGGAGACCAGCGCGCGGGCCACCGCGTCGGCGGTCTGGGCGGCCTCCTGCGGCCGGGTGCCGGTGCCGGTGATCTCGATCATCGGCGCGTCCGGCGAGGTCGTGCCGTGCACCAGGGACTCCAGGTCGGCGCGGCTGTGGCCGGTCTCGGCGGCCGCCACCGCCAGCACCTGCGGCTGGCCCGCCAGCCGGCCGTACGCCTGGGCGAAGTTGGTCGCCGTGGCGGCCTCGCCCGGGTTCTGCGCCACCACGAGCACGTAGGCGCTGGCGGCGTACGAGGGGTGCGAGACGACGGCGTACCCGGCGCCGGCGGCGGCGCCCAGCGGCACCGCGAGCACCACCGGCCACCAGCGGCGGACCAGGCGGCGGGCGCTTCGGCGCGGTGTGGTCATGGGTGTTGCTCCTTGGATATGCGAGGGCGGTGCCGGCAGCGGGCGGTCAAGCGCGGGCCAGCCGGTCGTAGAGGGCGCCCAGGTCGGCGGCGACCCGGGCGATGTCGTAGTGGCCGACCGCCGGCGGGTGCGGCAGCGGGTCGGCGGTGTGGTCGTCGAGGTGCCGCAGGTCCCGCAGCGCGGCGGCGTACGCGGCGGGCTCGGAGGGGATCCGGCGGGCCTGCGGGGCGGCGCTGGGCGGCAGTTCGTCGAGTGCCGGGCAGGCGCTGTGCCGTACCGGCAGCCCGGCGGCCAGGCCCTCCAGCGCGCCGAGTCCGAAGGTCTCCGCGGTGGAGGGCGCGGCCAGCACGTCCATGACGGTCAGCAGCTCGGGCACGTCGTCCCGCTCGCCGGTGAGCACCAGCCGGTCCCGGATGCCGAGTTCGACCGCCCGGTGCTCCAGCGCGGCCCGTTCCGGGCCCTCGCCGACCAGCACCAGCCGGGCGGCCGGGTCGAGTTCGGCCAGCGCCTCGACCAGCACCTCGAAGCGCTTGCCGGGGACCAGCCGGCCGACCCCGCCGACCACCCAGCTCCGTTCCGGCAGACCGAGTTCGGCCCGCAGCCGGCGGCGGACGGCGGCCCGCTCCGCGGGCGGGCGGCGGAACCGGGCGGCGTCGATGCCGTTCGGGATCAGCTCGACCCGGGCGGGCGGGACGCCCCAGGAGTGCAGCGTCTGGGCGACCTGCCGGGAGACGGCGACGGTGGTGCTGCCGAGCCGTTCGGCCGCCAGGTAGAGGCCCTTGACGCCGCGGGTGACCGGGCGGCCCTCGATCACCCCGGCGTGCAGCGAGTGCTCGGTGGAGACCACCGCGCGTACCCCGGCCAGCCGGGCGGCCAGCCGGCCGTACAGCTGCGCCCGGTAGAGGTGGGTGTGCACCAGGTCGTAGCGGCCGGCCCGGACCAGCCGGACCAGCCGGGGCAGCGCGCCGAGGTCGCGGTTGCCGCGCATGCCGAGGTGGTGGACGGTCACGCCGTCCGCGCGCAGCGCTTCGGCGACCGTGCCGGGGTTGGTCAGGGCCAGCACCTCGCACTGCTGATGGGCGGGCAAGTGCCGCAGCATCAGGTGGAGTTGGCGTTCTGCGCCACCGGAGGCGAGCCCGGTGACGATGTGCAGGACCCTCATCGCCCGGCCTTTCGCCGCAGTTCGATCAGGGTGTCGCGCAGCCGGTGGCGGCCCTGTTTGGCACGCAGCCGCCAGGCGCCGTCGCGGTCGCCGACGTAACAGCGCGGCAGCGCGAAGCGGCCGGTGAGCGGGGAGTGCGTGATGGCGCAGGCGTAGTCGTAGCCGGCCTCCCGTACGGCCAGGGTGGCGGGCAGGTCGACGGCGCCGTACGGGTAGCAGAAGCCGGTGACCGGGCCGCCGACGACCTCCTCCAGCAGCCGCCGGCTCTCCCGGGCCTGGACCTCCAGGGCCTCGGCGGGCAGGCCGGGCAGCGCCTGGTGGCCGAGGCCGTGCGAGCCGATCTCCCAGCCGGCGGCGGCGAGTTCGGTGACCTCCGGGACGGTGAGCAGCTTCTTGCGCGGGCCCTCGGCGTCCCAGCCGTTGTCCTGCCCGAGCAGGTCGGCGACCACGTACGCGGTGGCGGTGAAGCCGTACGCCTGCAGGATCGGTACGGCGTACCGCGCGAAGTCCGCGTAGCCGTCGTCGAAGGTCAGGCCGACCAGATTCTCGTCGCGGCCGAGGGCGCGGGCCCGCATCAGCTCGCGGACCGAGACGCCGCGCCGGCCGCGCCGGTGCAGCCAGGCGATCTGCTCGGCGAAGCGCTCCGGACTGACGGTGAGCCGGTACGGGTCCTCCTTCTCGACCGCGACCGAGTGGTACATCAGGATCCACGGCGAGGCGGAGCCGGGGGCGGTCGGTTCGCCGAGCGGGCGGCGGCTCCTGGGCAGACGCGCCCGGTTCGGTGGGGCGCTGGTGACGCCCGCCCGGGCCGAACGGACGGTTCCCCGTTCACTGTCCATGGGGGGTCTTCCCTTCGTCGGCGACGGTTGGCGGGTTGGGAGCGGGCGCCGCGGCGAGCGCGGGGGCGGGTGCCGGCACGCGCCGGACGGCACGGACGGCGGCGAGGACGGGGCCGCGGACCTCGCGGGCACCGAGGCAGGTGCCGAGGACGGCGAAGGCCACCACCACGGCGAGGCCGCCGAGGAGGGTGTCGAGCAGCGGGTCGTCGACCAGGGCGGCGGCGGCCGCGCCGAGCACGGTGGCCCCGGCGGCCGCGGCCACCAGCCGGGCGTGCCCGCCGAGCACCCGGCGCAGCCGCAGCGGGATGCCGCGCAGCACCAGGCCGCGCAGCAGCAGCGCGGCGGTGGCGGTGATGCCCGCCGCGTTCCCGGCGGCGAGGCCGAGGGCGCCGAACCGCGGCGTGGCGAGCAGGCCGACCGTGACGGTGACGGCGAGGCCGAGCAGCATCGCGGCGACCGGGTACCAGTCGAGCAGCCGCCGGCCGCCCGCCCCGGCGCTCGGGTCGTCGGCGCGGCGCACCACCGGGCGCAGCGAGAAGTACGGCCGGATCATCACGCCGATCAGCGCCTGGGCGGGCAGGCCGAAGCTGTAGACCCGGATGACCTCGGCGGTGGCCTCGGTGTCCCGCGGGCCGAAGGCGCCGCGCTGGAACAGCAGCGACACCACCGCGGGGGCGCAGGCCATCAGGAAGGAGGTGCCGAGCAGCACGACGGCGGCCGCCTGGCCGAGGTCCTTCTCGACCCGGTCGCGGGCTGCGGTGACGTCGCCGGCGGCGAGCGCCCTGGCCACCAGGGGGAAGGTGACGGTGCAGATCAGGATGCCCGCCGTCATGGCGAGCTGGGAGACCTTGGCGGCGTAGTTGAGGTGCGAGATGGTGCCGGGCGGCAGCGCCGAGCCGAGGTAGCGCTCGACGAAGACCTGCGACTGGCGGGTCAGCGTGAAGGAGGCGACCGGCAGCAGCGCGAGCGGCATCAGCACCAGGGCCGGGCGGGCGGGGCGCCGGCCGCGGCCGGCGCCGGCGGCGCCCTCGCGCAGCCCGCGCAGGAACGGGCCGACCAGCAGGCCGGCCATCAGCAGGCTGCCGAGCGCGACGCCGAGGGCGGCGGAGCGCACGCCCAGGAACGCGTGGCCGGCCAGCAGGACGCCGAGGATGCCGAGGTTGTAGGCGACGTAGATGCCGGCCGGGGCGGTGAAGCGGTGGTGGGCGCGCAGCGCGGCGGCGAGGTAGCCGGCCACGCCGAAGGGCAGCACGGTGATCGCGGTGATCCGGGTGCAGGTGACGGCCAGGCCCGGGTCGGTCAGGCCGGGGGCGAGCAGTTCGACCAGCTGCGGTGCGCCGAGGGCGACGGCCAGGGCGAGGCCGCTGAGCGCGATCAGCAGCCAGGGCAGGGTGGCCCGGACCACCTGGCGGACCGGGTCGGGGGCGTCCGGGTCCTCCTCGCGCAGCACCAGGGCGAGCGCGAAGGCGGGCAGCATGATGAAGGACATGGCGTCCTCGATCAGCAGCGGGGCGGCCGTCTCCGGGACGGTCCAGGCGACCAGGAAGGCGTCGGTGCCCTGGTTGGCGCCGAAGTAGCGGGCGAGCAGCAGGTCGCGCAGCAGGCCGAGGCCGGAGCCGGCGGCGCTGAGCACGGCGGTGATGCCGAAGGCCTTGGCGAGGAAGCCGCCGCGGGGCGCCGGGCCTGGCCCGGGGGGCGGTTCGGGGGCGCTGCGCGGGGCCGGGAACGGGGCGGCGAGGGCGGTCGGCCGGTCGGCGGTCACCGGGTCACCTCGCGGACACGGGCCCTGGCGGCGAGGCCGAGGACGACCGAGGTCAGCACCGTGGTGGTGCCGCCGATGTCGGCGTACAGGAAGTCCACCAGCACCCAGGTGAGCAGGGCGAGCGCGGCCAGGCCGAAGCCCCGGCGGTTGCGCAGGCAGCCGAGCAGCAGGCCGAGGAAGAGCGTCGCGTAGGCGGTGACGCCGATCAGGCCCTGCTCGCTGAGCACCAGGAAGTACATGTTGTGCGGGGAGAGCAGCGGCTCGCGCTGGAAGCCCATGGTGGGGTCGGCGGCGTCGCTGCCGGAGGAGAGCCGCAGCGGGGCGTGGCTGTCGCGCAGTTGCGGGAAGGCCTTGGGGCCGGCGCCGTGGACGGGGTGGTCCTGCCAGATCCGGCCGGCGGTGGCCCACAGGTCGTAGCGGTCGGAGACGGACTGGTCGGGGGCGGCCGAGACGGAGCCGATCGAGCTGAGCCGTTCGGTGACGCCGGAGGCGCCGAGCCCGAGGCCGCCGACCAGGACGACGGCGGCGGCGAGGCCGAGGACGGTGCCGCGGACGAACAGCCGGGCGTCGGCGCGCAGCAGCAGCACGGTGGCGGCGACGCCGGTGGCGATCCAGCTGCCGCGGCTGAACGAGACGGCGAGTGGGAAGGCCAGGAAGGCGGCGGCGCCGAACATCGCCCGCCGCAACCGGGGGTCTCCCCCCGGCCCCCGTTCGCCCAGTCCGAGGGCGAGCGCGGCCAGCAGCCCGTAGCTGACCACGGTGGACATCGCCATGACGTCGAGGGCGCCGAAGGTGCCGATCGCGCGGATCGGCTGGCCGGTGTACGAGGCGCCGGTGCGGGTGAGGTACTGGTGGGCGCCGACCGCGCCCTCGATCAGCGCGGCGAGCACGAAGGAGCCGAGGACGAGCCGCTGGTCGGTGCGGTCGCGCAGCGAGCACAGCACCGAGGCGGGCACCAGGACGAACACCTGGGTGAGCCGGACGAAGCCGGTGACGCTGGTGGCCGGGTCGATCGAGCCGACGGTGGCGACGGCGGCGGCGGCCACGATCCCGCCGAACAGCACGCAGGTGGTGCGGCTGAGGGCGGGCAGCCGCCCGCGCAGCAGGTTGACCGCGGTGAGCGCGACCAGGGCCAGGGAGGCGAGGTCGGCGGCGGTGACGTGGACGGCGGCCGTGACGTCCTTCTCGCCGGTGGGCACGCAGACCAGCAGTACGGTCGCGGCGGCCAGCAGGCTGGGCCGGTCGGCGGCCGCCGCGAGGGTCTTCCGTAACGCCGGGCGACGCGGTACGGCGGGAAGGGTCAGGGCCACGCGAGTCAGCTCCCGTCCGGGTGGAGCATCAACGCCGCCGTGCGGCACAGGATCTTGACGTCCTGCCAGAGGCTCCAGCTCTCGATGTAGCGGTTGTCGAAGCGCGCCCGGTCCTCGATGGAGGTGTCCCCGCGCAGGCCGTTGACCTGGGCGAGGCCGGTGAGGCCGACCGGGACGCGGTGGCGGTCGGCGTACTCGGGGTAGGTCTGGCTGAACCGCATGACGAAGTACGGCCGTTCGGGGCGCGGGCCGACCAGGCTCATGTCGCCGCACAGCACGTTCCACAGCTGGGGCAGCTCGTCCAGCGAGCTCTTGCGCAGCAGCCGGCCGACGGTGCCCATCCGGTGGTCCTGGGAGATGTTCCAGCGGGTGGCGGACTCGTGCTCGTTGCTGGGGCGCAGGGTGCGGAACTTGAGGACGGTGAAGACCCGGCCGTCCAGCCCGGTGCGCTGCTGGCGGAAGAGCACGCCGGAGCCGGTGTCGAAGCGGACGGCGAGCGCGCACAGGGCGAGCACGGGGGCGAGCAGCAGCAGACCGAACGCGGCGGCGGTGATGTCCAGGGCCCGTTTGGCGGCCCAGCCGGGGCGCTGCAGCGCGGGGCCGCCGACCCGCAGGCAGGGGAAGCCCCACAGGTGGTCGCCGCCGGCGATCGGGGCGGTGGGCAGCGAGCCGTACTCGCGCAGCGCGGGGACGAGCCAGACCTGGCAGCCGAGCCGGGCGGCGTCGCGCAGGGCGGCGGCGGTCTCGGCCTCGTCGGCGGCGCCGGCGGTGGCGATCACGTGGTGGATCCGGTGCCGGCGGACCTCGCGCTCCAGCACCTCGCGGCCGCCGAGGACGGGCAGGTCGGTGTCGCCGGCCAGCAGCGGCGGGTCGGCGTCGAGGAAGCCGACCGGGCGCATCCCGTACTCGCGGTGCTCGCGGAGGGCGGCGGCGACCTTGCGGCCGAGCCGCCCGGCGCCGAGGACCAGGACGGGGCTGGGCCGGCCGCGGCGGATCCGCCGGACGAGGTGGTAGAGGAAGCCGCGGCCGAGGGCGGCGATGAGCAGCTGGGCGCCGAGCAGGACGGTGAGCCGGGCCGGGGTGGCCGGGCCGCAGTCGGGCCAGCGCCCGTCCAGACAGCCGGCCAGGGTGACGGCGAAGGCGGTGGCGACCACGGCGCGGCCGGCCAGTGCGGGCAGTTCGTCGAGGACGGACAGGGTCAGCCGGGTGCGGTAGAGGCCGCCGGCGAGGTTGAGCAGGAGCAGCAGGGGCAGGACGGCGGCGACGCCGAGCAGTGGCGCGAGCGGGGTGGCCGGGTCGACGGCCCGGTTGGCGATGCCGGTGGCGGCGCACAGCGCGATCGCGTCGACCTGGATCAGGGTGAGCGGCAGGGCGAGGCGGGAGCGGACGGGGCGCCGGTGGCTGTGGGGGGCGGGTACCGCGCGGGTCTGCGCGGACCTCGCCGGACGGTCGAGCAGCCCGGTGCCCGGCCGGTGCGGGCCCGTCAGGGGCCCGCCGGGTCGCGGCACACTGTCGTGGTCAATGGTCATCAGCGCACGAACTCCCCTGCTGTGTGCCCGGGGCGACGGCGCCCCGGCACCGGATGGCGGGGGGCGGCCGTCCCGGCCCGGTGGGCGCGGTCCTGACTGCACCTGCTGCCGCTGGCGGCTTTCGGTTTGCTCGCGAGGGCGGCGGTCGCGGCGGACTCGGTCGCGATTGACTCGATCGCGAATTCCCGGCGTGAAATCGAAATGAAGCAGGCAAAATCAGACAATACCGAACCGAACCTGACAGGCCGGAAGTTGACTTGCCGTTTCATTCCAGCCGCCCATTAATAGGTATTTCTGATTTGCCACCCCGCCCGAAAATCCGGTTGCGGGTGCGAATAGGACCGCGCCGCGGCGGCGGGCATTCACGGCATGTGAAACGATCAGATCCGCTCCGGGACACGGGCCCGACGCCGCCCGGCCGCCGGGCCGGCCCCCAGCAGATGGCGGTACAGGCCGTCCACCTGTTCGACCACGGTTCGTACATCGTGCCGCGCCGACACGTGCTCGCGCAGCCGGGCGCCGCGCCGCTCGCACTCGATCGAATCGGACAGCGCCTCGGCCATTCGGGTGGCCAGGGCGTCCGGATCCTCCGCGCGGACGACCGATTGCGCCCGTTCGGCCGGGGGCAGGCACTCCCGCGCACCCGGCACGTCCGTCAGCAGCACCGGACGGGCCGCCGCCATCGCCTCCAGCGGGGCCAGCGCCATGCCCTCCCAGCGCGAGGGCAGCACCACCAGATCGGCCGCCGCCAGCCACGGGCGCGGATCCGGCACGTCCCCGACCAGCCGGACCCGGGAGGGCTCGGCCGTCTCCCGGACCAGCTCCGCGATCCGCTGCTCGTCCGGCCCTCCGCCGACCAGCGCCAGCCGGGCCTGCGGCACCCGGCGCAGCACCTCCGGCCAGGCGGCCAGCAGCACGTCCTGCCCCTTCTGCCGGCACAGCCGGCCCACGCAGACCGCGAGCGGGGCGTCCAGGTCCAGGCCGAGCGCGATCCGGGCGGCCCGGCGGTCGGCGGGCGAGTAGTGGCGCACGTCCACACCGTTGGGCACCACCGCCCAGTCGGCGTGCACCCCGGCGGCCACGCCGTCCGCCCGCTCCTGGACGCTGACGCACAGCAGGCGGTGCGCCCAGCGGGTCGCGAAGCGCTCCCAGCGCAGGGTGGCGGCGGCCAGCGCGCCGTCCACGGCGGCGAAGGACCAGGCGTGCGGCTGGAAGACGGTCGGCACCGCGCCGCGCACGGCCAGCCGGCCGGCCAGCCCGGCCTTGGCGCTGTGCAGGTGGACCACGTCGGGGCCGGCGGCCCGGACGATCCGGCGCAGCCGCCAGGCCTCGGCGGCGGTGGCCGGGCCCGGGGAGCGGTCGGCGGGCCAGTCGCGGACCAGCGCGCCGACCGCACCGGCCTCCGCGGCCAGCCGGCCGCCGCGCGGACAGGCGACCAGCACCCGGTGGCCGGCCTCCCGCTGGCCCCGGACCAGGTCGACGACGACGCGGGCGACTCCGCCGTCCACCGGCTGCGAAACGTGAAGGATCGTCATATGCACGGCGGCGAGCCTAGGGTCGCTCCCCCGTGCCGGGCCGCCCTCGTCACCCGGAGGTGGCGGGCCGTCCACCCGTACGGCTTTCGGTTCGTACGGGTGGGCGGATCAATCGAATTCCCGAGCGACCGGACGGTGCCCGCCGATCGGGCCCGGGTGCACCCGGGAGGACCTCAGCGGACCTCGGCGGCCAGGTTCGCGAGCACCTGGTCGTGGATGCGGTTCAGGCCCTTCGGCGCGAAGGTGCGCTCGAAGAAGCCGCCGATGCCGGTCGCGCCCTGCCAGGTCGCGGTGACGGTGACCTTGGTGCGGCCCTCGCCCGCCGCCGCGACCGTCCAGGTGATCACCATGCTGGAGTTGGCGTCCGTCTCCACCAGCTGGTCGGGCTTCGGCGCCGACACGGTGAACAGGCAGTCGCGCACCCGCTTCTCGGTGGCCTGCAGCCGCCAGTGCACCTGGGTGCCGGCGCCGGTGCCGCCGACCCGGACCTCGTACTCGCTGTACTGCGCGGGCAGCAGCTTCGGGCGGGTCACCTGGTAGTCGGCCAGCGCCTCGTACACCCGCTCCGGAGCGGCGTCGTACGTCCGCTCGGTGGTGGCCTGCACCTGTCCCATGGCCTTGCACTCCTCGTGTGGTGGGTACCGCTGTCCGTACCGCTCTGCGGCAAGCCAATCACAGCGGTCGGCCCGTGACGCGGCGGGTAGGGTGGCCGGTGTGCTCGATCAGGTGACAGCAGTGCGCTACGTCGATCCGCTGCGCGCCGGCGGCTCGGTGCCCGGTGTGGTGGAGACCGACGACCTGGGCACGTACGTGGTCAAGTTCACCGGGGCCGCGCAGGGCCGCAAGGCGCTGGTGGCCGAGGTGATCGTCGGGGAGCTGGCCCGGCGGCTGGGGCTGCGGGTGCCGGAGCTGCGGCTGGTCGAGTTCGACCCGGTGGTGGCGGCGGACGAGCCGGACGCCGAGATCCAGGACATGCTCAAGGCCAGCGGCGGCCTCAATCTCGGGATGGACCTGCTGCCCGGGGCGCGGGACTACCGGCCGGGGATGGTCCCGGTGGACTCGGCGGAGGCCGGGCGGGTGGTCTGGCTGGACGCGCTCACCGGTAACGTCGACCGCACGGTGCACAACCCCAACCTGGTGGTCTGGCACGGGCGGGTCTGGCTGATCGACAACGGCGCCGCACTGATCTTCCACCACCGCTGGGCCACCGCCGAGGCGGCGGTGGGCAAGCGCTACGACCTGAGCGCGCACGCGCTGGGCGCCTCGGCCCCTGACGTCCGGCTGGCCGACGAGGACCTCGGGCCGCTGGTCACCGTCCCGCTGCTGGAGGAGGTGCTGGCGCTCGTCCCGGACGAGTGGCTGGCCGACGAGCCCGGCTTCGACTCCGCGGACGCCGTCCGGCACGCCTACGTGACCCACCTGGCGGCCCGCGCGGTGCTCTCCGAGCAGTGGCTGCCGGAGGGCTTCGCCACCCCCGAGCAGCTGCGCGAGGCCGAACTGCGGCGCGCGGCCCGGACCAGGGCCGGGCGGCCGGCCTGGCTCCAGGAGGTGCCGGACCTGCACGGCAAGCCCTCGGTGGAGACGGTCTGGGAGCACCACTTCGACGAGTGATCGCCTTCCAAGACGGGCCCTAGCGCTGGAGGATCGCGACGTACTCGATCGCGGTGCCGAGCAGCAGTCCGAAGCTGACCACCGGGAACGCCACGCTGCGGGGGAGCCCGGACACCCGGGTGACCAGGAACGCCAGGAGCAAGCCGAGCAGCGGGCCCAGGAGCATCACCAGGGCGGCGGGCACGGCCACGACCGCCGAGGAGCCGGCGGCCATCCCCATCACCGCGATCACCAGGCCGCCGGTCGCGAGCGTCGCCAACATCGGTGCGGCGAGCAGCAGTTGGCCCACGCCCAGGGCGAGCCCGAGCGGGTTCCGCTTGCCGGGAAGGGTCTGTGCCATGACGATCGACTCCTGTGACGACTCCGTTGGGGACGGATTCATCCTGTCCGGCGGCCGCGGCCCGGGCCTGAGTACCCGTACTCAAAACCGGGCGGGGAGCGGGACCCGATGGGCCCCGCTCCCCGCCTCAGTGTTCAGGTGTCGCCGTGGTCAGCGCGTCAGCACGTCAGAGCGTCAGCGCCACCACTGGACCGCCTTCTCGGCGTTGATGATGCCCGCGCCGTAGAAGCCGTTGTCGTCCGCGCCGCCCTCGCAGGTGGCCTTCCACTGGCCGGTGCCGCCCGGGTTGAACTCGCCGGTCGGGCAGGCGTGGGACTCGGCCTGGTTGGTCAGCAGCTCGGTCAGCTCGTCCGGGCTCGCCCACGGGAAGGTGCTGGCGAGCAGCGCGACCACGCCGGTGACGTGCGGGGTGGCCATCGAAGTGCCCTGCATGTAGCCGTACTTGTTGCCCGGGATGGTGGACAGGATGCGGCCGTCCTTGTCCGGGGTGTCCGGGATCTGGTAGCGCTTGTCGCCACCCGGCGCGGCGACGGTGACGACGCCCTTGCCGTAGCTGGAGTAGTAGGCCTTGTCACCCTTGACGCCCACTGAGGAGACGGCGATGACACCGGGCAGCTCGGTCGGCAGCGACAGGCAGTCGTTGGTGACCGGGCGGGTGCCGGGGGTGGTGTCGTCCGGGCTGGAGACGTCAACGGTCTTGTGCGCCAGGTCGATGTTCTCGTTGCCCGCCGCGGCGACGTTGAGGACACCCTTGCGCTGCGAGAAGGCGACGGCCTTGCGGACGGCGGCCGTGATCGCGGCCTGGTCCTTGTCGTTCTCGCAGTTGAACATCCACGGGTCGACGTAGTAGCTGTTGTTCGTCACCTTGAAGCCGTGCTCACCGGCCCAGACGAAACCGCAGATCGCGTTCTCGGGGTAGATCATGCCCGCGTCGTCGACGACCTTGACCGCGGCCAGCTTCACGTTCGGGGCGATACCGACGACGCCCTTGCCGTTCTTGGCGGCGGCGATGGTGCCGGCGACGTGGGTGCCGTGGTCGCTGGTGGTCGGCTGCCACGCCTTCCAGTCGGTGTTCGTCCTGCCGTCGATGCAGGAGACCGACTGCGAGGCGTCCACGTTGGCGGCCAGGTCCTCGTGGGTGGCGTCGATGCCGGAGTCCAGCACGCCGACCGTGACGGAACGGCTGCCGAGCGAGATCTTGTGCGCCTTGTCGACGCCGATCTGGCGCATGTCCCACTGGTTGGGCTCGTACGGCTCCTGGCCGGGGGCGGCGGCGTTGGCGCCGGTCGGGGCCTCGGCGACCTCGGCCTTGCCCTGGTCGGCGGCGGTGATGCCCTTGGTGCGGCTGGCACCGACCGATTCGACGCCCTTGGCGAGGCGGAGCTTCTCGGCGAACTTGGTGTCGTTCGAGCGGGCGATGACGACGCCGATCTGCTCGTACGAGGAGACCACCGTGCCGCCGAGGCCCTTGACGGCCTGCTCGACCTTCTGCACCTGGCCGTGGTTGGCCTTGGTGTTGACGACGTAGCTGAGCAGCGGACCGGTCGTCGTGTCGCCCGTGGGGGCCGCGACGGCGTTGCCGGCCGGCAGCGCGAGGGCGCCGGCGGTGGCGAGCACGAGGCCCACCGCCGCGTACCGGGTCCGGCTGATCCGAGGAACTCTCATAGGGGTAGGCCCTCCCGAGTCGTCATGCGGCAGCTGCGGTGCAGGTGCACAGGGAATGACCGGGACGCTAATGAAGATTGGCTTATAAGCGCAAGAGGTAGTCATCTAATCGTCACATCTTGACCATGAGCACCCCAGGGAAGTTCGCAGGTCAACAGACGCAACAGAAAAGAAGATTGTTAAACAGTGATGGTTCGCCGACGAGCCGGTGCGGGCTCCGGCACCGGCCGGGACGCGCTAGAGGGCGTACAGCCGACGCGCGTTGTCGGCCGCGATCCGCTCGGCGATCCGGCGGGCGTCCGCGGCCGAACAGGCGCCGTCCGCCTGCCAGTCGGCCAGCACCGAGCCCAGGCCGTGCCGGAACTGTTCGGCCCCGACCAGGAACAATTCGGGCAGCCCGTAGGCGTCGGTGGAGAACAACAGCTTGCCGAACGGTACGAGTTCCAGCATCTCCCCCAGCACCGCCGCGACCCGGGGCCCGGCGTAGGAGGCGGTCAGCCCGAGATCGGTGTGGACCGTCGGGAAGGCCTGGGCCAGCCAGCCGGCCTGCCGGTGGTACGGGTAGCCGTGCAGCAGCACCAGCGGGACGCCGCTGGGCTCGGCGGCCCGTACGAAATCGGCCAACAGGGACGGGTCGGCGCGGTGCAGGACGAGATCGGGGTCGCCGAAGCCGGTGTGCAGCTGCAGCGGCAGGCGCAGCTCGGCGCAGACGTCCACGGCCGTCCAGAGCAGGTGGTGCAGCAGCACCGGGTCGGTCAGCTGGGTGTGCCCGGCGCGCAGGCGGGCACCGGCCGCGGCCACCACGGCGGCGCGGCCGGGCCGTTCGGCGGGCACGGCCAGGCCGTGCCGGTAGGCGATCACCGACTTCATCGCGACGGCCCCGGTGGCGGCGGCCGCCAGCGCCCCGGCGACGGCCCGCGGCCAGTCCCCGGCGCCGCTCGGCACCTCCTCGGCGACCGTTTCGAGCCGGACCACCTCGCGCACCAGCGCGCCCGCCGCCTCGGCGAGTTCGCTCGGCGGCAGCAGGGCGTGCCCGGCCGCGGCGGTGAGGCCGGTGTCGACCAGGCAGGTGTCCAGCCGGGCGGCCGCGAGCAGCCGGCGGGTGGCCTCGGCGGCGCCCAACTCCCGGCGCCGGGCCAGGTACTCGGCGGCCGGGGTGTGCGCGGGCAGGCCGAGCGCGGGCGGGCACCAGCGCCGGACGGCCAGACCGAGCGCGCTGTCGAAGGGTGAACAGCCCGGCGCGGGCGGCCGGTCGGACTCGGTGAGCAGCCCGGCCAGGGCGTCGTCGGCGAGCTCGGCCGCGACCACGCCGTGGCAGTGGTGGTCGACCAGCGCGACGGCGAGCCCGGCTGACCGGTCGGGGCTCACCGCTCAGTACCGCCAGCGGGTGGCCGCGGCCACCTCCTCGGGCGCGGCCGCCGCGTACTGCTCGGCCTCGGCCCGGCGCACCGCGCGCACCGCCTCGTACAGCGGCTCGCCCAGCGCCTCGCGGAGCACCGCCGAGCGCTCGTACGCGGCCAGTGCCTCGGCCGCGCTCCGCGGCAGCCGGGGGACGGTGCCGGGCGGTGCCTCGGCCGGGTCGCCGGTCAGCTCCGGCGGCAGGGCGCGGGGGCCGTCCAGCCCGGCGAGGCCGGCGGCGAGCACGCCACCGACCGCCAGGTACGGATTGGCGCTGGCGTCGAAGCACTTGACCTCGGCGTTGGCCGCGGCGGCCCGCTCCTCGGTGGAGCCGGTGACCAGGCGCAGCGCGGCCTCGCGGTTCTCCAGGCCCCAGCACCGGTAGGCGCCGGCCCAGTGCTGGGGCACCAGCCGCAGGTACCCGGCGGGGCTGGAGCAGCCCAGCACCAGCAGTTCGGGCAGGGCGTCGAGCACCCCGGCGAGGAAGGCCTCGGCCTCGGCGGTGAGGCCGTGCGGGCCGGGGCCGCCGTGGCCGAGGTTGCGGCCGTCGCGCCAGAGGCTGAGGTGCAGGTGCCCGCCGTTTCCGACCGAGCCGGCCTCGACCACGGGGGCGAAGGAGGCCCGCAGGCCGTGCGCGGCGGAGACGGCCCGGACGGTGTGCCGGACGAGCACGGAGGTGTCGGCGGCGGCGACCGGGCCCTCGGGGGCGACCGAGACCTCGAACTGGCCCGGGGCGTACTCGGGGTGGACCTGCAGGACGGTCAGCCCCTGCTCGCCGAGGGCGCGCAGGACGTCGCGCAGGTAGTCGGAGAGGTCGGTGAGCCGGTGCATCCCGTACGCCGGGCCGTGCGTGGGGTAGACCGGCTCCTCCGCCGGGCTCCCGGCGAGGGCGACCACCCACTCGACCTCGATACCGGCCTTGAGGCTCAGGCCGCGCGCGGCCGCGGCGGCCTCCATCCGGCGGGCGAACAGCCGCTGGCAGCCGGGGTGCGGCTCGCCGGCCTGGGTGTAGCGGTCGGCGGGAGCCCAGGCCCAGCCGGGCTGGGCGGCCAGCGGGACGACCCGGTCGAGGTCGGGGTAGAGCCGCAGGTCCCCGGTGGGGCCGCCGATGTGGGCGCTGGTAGTGATCGCGTCGTCGGCGAGGAAGACGTCGAAGCAGGGCGCGGCGCCGACGCCCCACTCGGCGGCGTGCCGCAGGCCGCCGAGCGGGACGGCCTTGACCCGGGCGATGCCCGCGTTGTCGATCCAGGTGAGGGCGATCGCCTCGACGGCGGAGGTGCGCAGCCGGTCGGCGGCCGCGTCGGCCCGGGCCGCGCGCTCGGCGCGCGGGGGCAGGGCGACGGCGGCCGCGGCGGCGGCGTTCGCGGTCGCCCCGGGTGCGGGGTCGGCGGCCCGGGCGACGGTCCCGGTGCTCGTTCCGGTGGTCATGTCACCCATGCTGCCCCGCTCGCCCGGGTTCGGTAACTCCCCTATCGAGTGGTCCAAACGGACGACCGTCCACCCGTTCACCCGTTCGGGGAACAGACCATGATTTTCCAGGTGGGACCCCTTCCTACTGGTCAGTAGCTTCGCTACAGTGGCCGCACGCACCACCGCCGGGCTTCGGGAGCCGCACCGGCGGGGTCCGCGTCGCCGTGCGTCCACGGCGCTCGCGCGGTGCGTCTTCACCGGCCGGTGCCGCGATCGGCGGCCGACCGGATCCCCGTTCTCGTATCAGCGTCGCTTCCCGCACACCTGAGCGCCTGAACAGCACGGCACACCCCCCTGTACGGCCGGAGCGGACCGGCCGCCGCGCGGGTGCGCCGCAACCCCGTCATCTCCCCAGCCCCCCGCGCGTGAACCCTCCTCCGGCGGCGGCCGTGTTCCCGTGCCCGTCGACGGCGTTCTCGTCGACGGGTGCGCCGGCCGTCCGCCGGAGCACGCGCGGGCCCTTCATGACTAGGAGTCAGGACATGGAGCGTCCCTTCCCCACGGTCGCCGTCGTCGGCCTCGGCACGATGGGTGCCGGTGTCGCGGTGGCCGTCGCCAAGAGCGGCCGCCGGGTGATCGGCATCGAGGCCGGCGAGGACTCCGCCGCCCGGGCCCTGGCCCGGATCGAGGAGGCGACCGCGCACGCCGTCGACCGGGAGCGGATCACCGCCGAGGAGCGCACCGCGCTGCTGGCCCGGATCACCGTCGGGCACGAACTGGCGGCCGCCGCCGAGGCCGACCTGGTGATCGAGGAGGTGCCCGAGCAGCTGGAGCTGAAGCGCGAGGTCTTCGCCGAGCTGGACCGGATCTGCCCGCCGTCCACCGTGCTGGCCACCGGCACCACCGCGCTCTCGGTGACCCGGATCGCCGCCGCCACCGCCCGCCCGGAGCGGGTGCTGGGCCTGCACTTCTTCAACCCGGTGCACAGCATGAAGCTGGTCGAGGTGGTCCGCACGGTGCTGACCGCCCCGCAGACCGCCGAGGACGCCGCCGCGTTCGCCCGCGACCTGGGCAAGGAGCCGGTGGCGGCGGGCGACCGGGCCGGCTTCGTGGTGAACGGCCTGCTGTTCGCGTACCTGAACCAGGCCGCCGCGATGTACGAGTCCAAGTACGCCTCCCGGGAGGACATCGACGCCGCGATGCGGCTCGGCTGCGGCCTGCCGATGGGCCCGCTGGCGCTGCTCGACCTGATCGGCATCGACACCGCGCGCACCGTGCTGGAGGCCATGTACGAGCAGTCCCGGGACCGCCTGCACGCGCCCGCGCCGATCCTCGGCCAGCTGGTCGCGGCCGGGCTGCTGGGCCGCAAGACCGGGCGCGGCTTCTACGCGTACGAGGCGCCGGGCTCGTCCAGGCCGGTGGACGCGGCGACCGGCCCGGCCCGGCCGAAGGTGCCGGGCCGCGAGGTGCGCACGGTCGGCGTCTGCGGCTCGGGCACGATGGCGACCGGCATCGTCGAGGTGTTCGCCAAGGCCGGGCATCCGGTGCTGCTGGCCGCCCGCAGCCAGGAGAAGGCGGACCTGGCGAAGGCGCAGCTGGCCAGGTCGCTGGAGCGCTCCGTCGCCAAGGGCCGGATGAGCGCCGAGCAGCGGGACGCCGCGCTGGCGCTGGTGACCCCGGTCGGGCAGTACGCCGAGCTGGCGGACGTCGACCTGGTGGTCGATGCCGTCGCCGAGGACCTGGCGGTCAAGCGGGAGCTGTTCGCCACCCTGGACAAGATCGTCCGCCCGGGCGCGGTGCTCGCCACCACCACCTCCTCGCTGCCGGTGATCAGCTGCGCGACCGCCACCTCGCGGCCGCAGGACGTGATCGGCATGCACTTCTTCAACCCGGCGCCGGCGATGAAGCTGGTCGAGGTGGTGTCCACCGTGCTGACCGCGCCGGACGTCACCGCGACGGTGCTGGAGCTGACCGCGAAGGTGCGCAAGCACCCGGTGGAGTGCGGCGACCGGGCCGGCTTCATCGTCAACGCGCTGCTGTTCCCCTACCTGAACGACGCGGTGCGGATGCTGCAGGAGCACTACGCGACGGTGGACGACATCGACACCGCGATGAAGCTCGGCTGCGGCTACCCGATGGGCCCGTTCGAGCTGCTGGACGTGGTCGGCCTGGACGTCTCGCTGGCCATCGAGCGGGTGCTGCACCAGGAGTTCCGCGAGCCCGGCCTGGCCGCGGCGCCGCTGCTGGAGCACCTGGTCGCGGCCGGCTGCCTGGGCCGCAAGACCGGCCGCGGTTTCCGCGACCACGCGCGCCGATGACCACGCCACCGGCCGGCGCCTCGCCGTCGCAGGGCGGCGCCCGGCCCGGCTGGACCCCGGGGACGGTTTCCGCGCGCTGGCCGCGCCCGGCCGTGACCGGCCCGGTCGCGCCGGTGCGGCGGGGAAGGGCCGTGGCACCGCCGTCCGGGCCGTGTAGCGTTCCGGGCATGGATCGGGTTCAGTCAGCCACCCCGCAGCACCCCGTCGGCCCCCGCGGCGGCGACCGCACGGCCTCCGCGACCGGGGGCAGTGGACCGGACGGCGGGCCCGGCAGCCGCCGGGCGGCGGCCCAGCGCCAGCAGATGCGCCAGGACCTGGCCACGGCCGCGATGGACCTGTTCGCCTCGCAGGGCTACGAGGAGACCACGGTCGACCAGATCGCGGCCGCCGCCGGGGTCGCCCGGCGCACCTTCTTCCGGTACTTCCGGTCGAAGGAGGAGGCGATCTTCCCGGACCACGACGACACCCTGATCCGGGTGGCCGACCTACTGGCCAGCGCCGAGCCGGAGGAGCACCCGCTGGACGTGGTCTGCCGCGGCATCAAGGAGGTGCTGCGGATGTACGCCTCCACGCCGGGGGTGTCGGTGGCGCGGTACCAGCTGATCCGGCAGGTCCCGGCGCTGCGCGAGCGGGAGATCGCCGTGGTGGCCCGCTACGAGCGGCTGTTCACCCGCTACCTGCTGGGCCGCTTCGACACCGGCGAGCCGATCCCGACCGGTTGGCAGATCGGCGGCGAGGACGACTCGATGCTGGCCGAGGTGTCGGCGGCGGCGGTCGTCGCGGCGCACAACCACGTGCTGCGGCGCTGGCTGCGGGCCGGCGGCCGGGGGGACGTGGAGGCGCAGCTGGACCACTCCTTCGAGGTGATCCGGCGGACCTTCTGGGCGGCCAGCGCGCCGGGTGCCAGACGCCGCGGCTCCGTGGTGGCACCGGGTGCCAATGGGACCTTCGGGGACGCGGTGGCGGAAAGCGCACTGAGTGCCAGTCCTGGAGGTGAGGTGCTCATCACAGTCGCCCGGACGGACGCTCCGCTGGACGTGGTGGTGGACAGCATCCGGGCCGCACTGAGCGGCGCACGGGAGTCCTGAGCCCTAAATAAGAGCAGGTCAGAGCGGCATCCAAGGCCCGCGCCGAACAGTCGGCGCGGGCCTTTCGGATGCCCGTGCGACGCGCGTCGCACGCCGTTCGGCGCCTTTCCGGGGCGTCGAAATTCGTGACACCCGGTGTCTTTACGCCTGGCACAGGGTGCCACTACCTTGTTACTCACCAGTCGCGGCGCCGCGGCTCCCCACCTCGGCGCGCCGTCGTCCGGCGTTCCCACACCCCGGGAGCAGTGCCAGTACCCGCCCGCTCCACCCCGGGCACCAGAACTGACCAGCCCACCAACCATCGTCCCAACGAAGCCGGTGTCCGCTCCCGGCTCCCCCAGACGCCCTGTGTCCCTCGCACAGGTACGCCTTCGGAGGCAGCCATGCAGGAAATCCTCGACGCGATCCTCAGCACCGACGCCACGTCGGCGGACTTCGCGGCCATCAAGCTCCCCGAGTCCTACCGGGCCGTGACGCTCCACAAGGACGAGGAGCAGATGTTCGCCGGCCTCGACAGCCGCGACAAGGACCCGCGCAAGTCGCTCCACCTCGACGAGGTGGCCCTGCCCGAACTCGGCCCCGGCGAGGCCCTGGTGGCCGTCATGGCCAGCGCGGTGAACTACAACACCGTGTGGAGCTCGATCTTCGAGCCGGTCTCCACCTTCGGCTTCCTGGAGCGGTACGGCCGGCTGTCGCCGCTCACCAAGCGCCACGACCTGCCGTACCACGTCGTCGGTTCCGACCTCGCGGGCGTGGTGCTGCGCACCGGCGCCGGGGTCAACGCCTGGAAGCCCGGCGACGAGGTCGTCGCGCACTGCCTCTCGGTCGAGCTGGAGTCCCCGGACGGCCACAACGACACGATGATGGACCCGGAGCAGCGCATCTGGGGCTTCGAGACCAACTTCGGCGGCCTGGCCCAGCTCGCCCTGGTGAAGACCAACCAGCTGCTGCCCAAGCCCAAGCACCTCACCTGGGAGGAGGCCGCCTCCCCGGGCCTGGTCAACTCCACCGCGTACCGCCAGCTGGTCTCGCGCAACGGCGCCGGCATGAAGCAGGGCGACAACGTGCTGATCTGGGGCGCCAGCGGCGGCCTCGGCTCGTACGCCACCCAGTACGCGCTGGCCGGCGGCGCCACCCCGATCTGCGTGGTCTCCAACGACCAGAAGGCCGAGATCTGCCGGGCCATGGGCGCCGAGGCGATCATCGACCGCTCCGCCGAGGGCTACAAGTTCTGGAAGGACGAGAACAACCAGGACCCGCGGGAGTGGAAGCGCCTCGGCGCCAGGATCCGCGAGTTCACCGGCGGCGAGGACGTCGACATCGTCTTCGAGCACCCGGGCCGGGAGACCTTCGGCGCCTCGGTGTACGTCACCCGCAAGGGCGGCACCATCGTCACCTGCGCCTCCACCTCCGGCTACATGCACCAGTACGACAACCGCTACCTGTGGATGTCGCTCAAGCGCATCGTCGGCTCGCACTTCGCCAACTACCGCGAGGCGTTCGAGGCCAACCGCCTGATCGCCAAGGGCAAGATCCACCCGACCGTGTCCAAGGTCTACTCGCTGGAGGAGACCGGCCAGGCCGCCCTTGACGTGCACCACAACAAGCACCAGGGCAAGGTCGGCGTGCTCTGCCTGGCCCCCGAGGAGGGCCTGGGCGTGCGCAACGCCGAGTTCCGTGCCCAGCACATCGACGCCATCAACCGCTTCCGGAACGTGTGAGACGGACCAGATGACTGAGCCACAGAAGCGCGACCGCCCCTGGCTGATGCGGACCTACGCCGGGCACTCCACCGCGAGCGACTCCAACGCGCTCTACCGGCGGAACCTTGCGAAGGGCCAGACCGGCCTGTCCGTCGCCTTCGACCTGCCGACCCAGACCGGCTACGACTCCGACCACATCCTCGCCCGCGGCGAGGTGGGCCGGGTCGGTGTCCCGGTCGGGCACGTCGGCGACATGCGCACCCTGTTCGACGGCATCCCGCTCGAACAGACCAACACCTCCATGACGATCAACGCCACCGCGATGTGGCTGCTGGCGCTCTACCAGGTGGTCGCCGAGGAGCAGGGCGCGGACATCGCCAAGCTGACCGGCACCACCCAGAACGACATCGTCAAGGAGTACCTGTCGCGCGGGACGCACGTCTTCCCGCCCGGCCCCTCGGTGCGCCTGATCACCGACATGATCGCCTACACGGTCGGCAACATCCCGAAGTGGAACCCGATCAACATCTGCAGCTACCACCTGCAGGAGGCCGGGGCGACGCCCGTCCAGGAGATCGCCTACTCGATGTGCACCGCGATCTCGGTGCTCGACGCCGTCCGCGACTCCGGCCAGGTGCCGGCCGAGCGGATGGGCGAGGTGGTCGCCCGGATCTCCTTCTTCGTGAACGCCGGCGTGCGCTTCGTCGAGGAGATGTGCAAGATGCGCGCCTTCGGCCGGCTCTGGGAGAAGGTGACCCGGGAGCGCTACGGCGTCACCGACCCGAAGCGGCGGCGCTTCCGCTACGGCGTGCAGGTCAACTCGCTCGGTCTGACCGAGGCCCAGCCGGAGAACAACGTCCAGCGGATCGTGCTGGAGATGCTGGCCGTCACGCTGTCCAAGGACGCCCGCGCCCGCGCCGTCCAACTCCCGGCCTGGAACGAGGCGTTGGGCCTGCCCCGGCCGTGGGACCAGCAGTGGTCGCTGCGCATCCAGCAGGTGCTGGCGTACGAGTCGGACCTGCTGGAGTACGGCGACATCTTCAACGGCTCCGAGGTCATCGAGGCCAAGACCGCCGACCTGCTGACCGGCGCCGAGGCGGAGATCGCCAAGGTGCTGGAGATGGGCGGCGTCATCCCGGCCGTCGAGTCCGGCTACCTGAAGTCCAACCTGGTCGCCTCGCACGCCGCCCGCCGGGCCCGGATCGAGTCCGGCGAGGACAAGATCATCGGCGTCAACTGCTTCGACACCACCGAGGACAGCCCGCTCACGGCCGACCTCGACACCGCGATCATGGTGGTCGACCCGGCCTCCGAGCAGTCCGTGCTCGCCGCCCTGGAGGCCTGGCGCGGCAGCCGTGACGAGGCCGCCGCCCAGCAGGCGCTCGCCGAGCTCAAGGCCGTCGCCGCCACCGACGCCAACCTGATGCCGGCCACCCTCGCCTGCGCCCGCGCCGGCGTCACCACCGGCGAGTGGTCCTTCGCCCTGCGCGAGGTGTTCGGCGAGTACCGGGCGCCCACCGGCGTCGGCGGCGCCCCGGTGGCCGTGCCCGCCGAGCCCGGCGGCGAACTCGCCCAGGTCCGCGACGCGGTGGCCGCCACCGCCGAGGAGCTGGGCGCCGGGAAGCTGCGCCTGCTGGTCGGCAAGCCCGGCCTGGACGGGCACTCCAACGGCGCCGAGCAGATCGCCGTCCGGGCCCGCGACGCCGGGTTCGAGGTGGTCTACCAGGGCATCCGGCTCACCCCGGAGCAGATCGTCTCCGCCGCCGTCGCGGAGGACGTGCACTGCGTGGGCCTGTCCATCCTCTCCGGCGCGCACGCCGAGCTCGTCCCCGACGTGCTGAAGCGGTTGCGCCGGGCCGGGGTGGAGGATGTTCCGGTGATCGTGGGTGGCATCATCCCGGCAGCGGACGGCGAGGCCCTCAAGGCCGCCGGCGTCGCTGCCGTGTTCACCCCGAAGGACTTCGGCATCACCACCATCATCGGCCGGATCGTGGACGAGATCCGGCTGGCCAACAAGCTCCAGCCGTGGACGCCCGCACCGACCGCGGCCACGAACTGACCAGCTGACCAGCTGACCACTGGGAAGGAACCCTCAACTCCGATGACTTCTGTCAACCGACTGCGCCCGCGCCGCTCCTGCCTCGCCGTACCGGGCAGCAACCCGCGCTTCCTGGAGAAGGCCCAGGGCCTGCCGGCCGACCAGGTCTTCCTCGACCTGGAGGACGCCTGCGCCCCGCTGGTCAAGGAGAGCGCCCGCCACAACATCGTCGACGCCCTCAACAACGGCGACTGGGGCAACAAGACCCGCGTCGTCCGCGTCAACGACTGGACCACGCACTGGACCTACCGCGACGTGATCACCGTGGTCGAGGGCGCCGGCCCCAACCTCGACTGCATCATGCTGCCGAAGGTCCAGGACGCCGAGCAGGTCAAGGCGCTCGACCTCCTCCTCACCCAGATCGAGAAGACCATGGGCTTCGAGGTCGGCAAGATCGGCATCGAGGCGCAGATCGAGAACGCCAAGGGCCTGATCAACGTCGACGCCATCGCCGAGGCCTCGCCCCGGCTGGAGACGATCATCTTCGGCCCGGCCGACTTCATGGCCTCGATCAACATGAAGTCCCTGGTGGTCGGCGAGCAGCCGCCCGGCTACAACGCCGACGCCTACCACTACATCCTGATGCGCATCCTGATGGCCGCCCGCGCCAACGACCTGCAGGCGATCGACGGCCCGTACCTGCAGATCCGCAACCAGGAGGGCTACCGCGAGGTCGCCGGCCGTTCCGCCGCGCTCGGCTTCGACGGCAAGTGGGTGCTGCACCCGGACCAGGTCGCCGCCGCGAACGAGATCTACTCGCCCTCGCAGGAGGACTACGACCACGCCGAGCTGATCCTCGACGCGTACGACTACTGCACCTCCGAGGCGGGCGGCGCCAAGGGCTCCGCGATGCTCGGCGACGAGATGATCGACGAGGCCAGCCGCAAGATGGCCCTGGTCATCGCCGGCAAGGGCCGCGCCGCCGGCATGGAGCGCACCACCAAGTTCGAGATCCCGGAGGCGTAAGGCCATGCAGTTCGGACGCACCTACGAGGAGTTCGAGGTCGGCGCGGTCTACAAGCACTGGCCCGGCAAGACGGTCACCGAGTACGACGACCACCTGTTCTGCCTGCTCACCATGAACCACCACCCGCTCCACATGGACACCAACTATGCGGAGAAGACGACGGACTTCGGCAAGAACGTCGTCGTCGGCAACTACATCTACTCGCTGCTGCTCGGCATGTCCGTCCCGGACGTCTCGGGCAAGGCGATCGCCAACCTGGAGATCGAGTCGCTGCGGCACATCGCACCGACCTTCCACGGCGACACCATCTACGGCGAGACCACCGTGCTCGACAAGTGGCCGTCCAAGTCCAAGGACGACCGGGGCATCGTGTACGTCGAGACCAAGGGGTACAAGCAGGACGGCACGGTCGTCTGCATCTTCCGCCGCAAGGTGATGGTGCCGACCGAGACGTACATCAAGGAGCGCGGCGGCGAGCAGCCCGGGCGCCCGACCCCGCTCTCCTGACCCCTTTCCCCTCAAGACCCCGGACGGGGAGGCCGCCGTCATCGGCCGACCCCCACCCGGAACGGGGGCCCTGCTGCCGCAGCCACGCCGGCAGGGCCCCCGGCAATCCCCCCCCCCCCGGACCCTCAGAACAAATCGGAGCCGCACGATGGGACGCCTGGCACAGACCGACGGCCTCACCGAGATCCAGCGGGACATCCTCGCCACCGTGCGGGATTTCGTCGACAAGGAGATCATTCCGGTCGCGACCGAGCTGGAACACAAGGACGAGTACCCGACCGCCATCGTCGAGGGCATGAAGCAGCTCGGACTGTTCGGCCTGACCATCCCCGAGGAGTACGGCGGCCTCGGCGAGTCCCTGCTGACCTACGCGCTGGTGGTCGAGGAGATCGCCCGCGGCTGGATGTCCGTCTCCGGGATCGTGAACACCCACTTCATCGTGGCGCACATGATCAACGCCCACGGCACCCAGGAGCAGAAGGACTACTTCCTGCCGAAGATGGCCGCCGGCGAACTCCGCGGCGCCTTCTCGATGTCCGAGCCCGGCCTCGGCTCGGACGTTTCCGCCATTTCCACCAAGGGCGTCAAGGACGGCGACTTCTACGTCCTCAACGGCCAGAAGATGTGGCTGACCAACGGCGGCACCTCCACCCTGGTCGCGGTCCTGTGCAAGACCGACGAGGGCGGCAGCACCCCGTACAAGAACATGACCACCTTCCTGATCGAGAAGACGGCCGGCTTCGGCCCGAACCCGACCGTGCCCGGCCTCACCGTGCCCGGGAAGATCGAGAAGATGGGCTACAAGGGCGTCGACACCACCGAGCTGGTGCTGGAGGACGTCCGGATCCCGGCCGACCGCGTCCTCGGCGGCGTGCCCGGCAAGGGCTTCTACCAGATGATGGACGGCGTCGAGGTCGGCCGCGTCAACGTCGCGGCCCGCGGCTGCGGCGTCGCCCGCCGCGCCTTCGAGCTGGGCATCTCGTACGCCCAGCAGCGCTCCACCTTCGGCAAGAAGATCGCCGAGCACCAGGCCATCCAGTTCAAGCTGGCCGAGATGGCCACCAAGGTCGAGGCCGCGCACCAGATGATGGTCATGGCCGCCCGCAAGAAGGACAGCGGCCAGCGCAACGACCTGGAAGCCGGCATGGCCAAGTACCTGGCCTCCGAGTACTGCAAGGAGGTCGTCGAGGACGCCTTCCGCATCCACGGCGGCTTCGGCTTCTCCAAGGAGTACGAGATCGAGCGGCTCTACCGCGAGGCCCCGATGCTGCTCATCGGTGAAGGAACTGCGGAGATCCAGAAGATGATCGTCGGTCGCCGGCTCCTGGAGGAGTACAAGATCGCCGAGTGATCGGTCGCCGATCACCGGATGATCACCGGTCGATCAGCGGGTGATCACCGAGCGGTCGCGGTTCGATAGCCGATTGATCGCCGATTGATCGCTGATCGGTCGCCTTCTGATCACCGGGCCGCGGACGGGCACCGTCCGCGGCCCCGCGAACAGCCGGGGAACGGGCGTGCGGGCCCGCCCCGGCAGAGCGCCGTGCCCCGTCACGGTCCCGGCCTGGTCCGCCTGGGTCCGGCACGGCCCTCCGGAAGCGGGGGGGGGGGGGGGCGCGGGGCCCCCCGCCCCCCCCCCCCCCCCCCCCCCCCCCCCCCGCGCGCCCCCCGCCCCCCCCCCCCCCCCCCCCCCCCGCTTCCGTACACCCGTTTCCGGCCGCCCCGGCCGTTTCCCCCGGCCCACCGGCCCCGCGCACCCCGGGCGGGTTCAGCCCGCTCCCCCGCTGAGACAAGAGTCACCAGCCGCGTCCGGTCCCTTGGGAACCGGACCGGGTCGAGCTACGGTCATAGAGGTGGGTGCGTCTACGCGCTCCCGCCGGACACATGAACGAGCAGGCGGGTTGCCCACCCACCGTGTGCTCCCGATAGCATCCACCGGGACAGCAAGCCGTCCCTCTATTACCGATCCCGCGGTGGCCCCCCGTCCAGCGGCCATGATCCCCCGCGACAAAGGTCTTCGATGCCCATCAGCCCGTCCCCTCACACCTCCGTCACGGACCGCGACGTCCTCGCAGCCCGGACGGCCGGTCGGCGACCCCGCGTGACCATCGCGCGCGGAGCCACCCCCTGGTTCGTCCCCACCCTCGCCACGGCCGCCGTGACCACCGCCCTCACCCGGCGCAGCGGCAAGTGGGCCCTGGCGGCGGTTCCCGCCTGCGCGCTGAGCGCGGGCATGCTGTGGTTCTTCCGCGACCCCGAGCGTGAGATCGGCACGGGCAGAGTGATCTCCCCCGCGGACGGCGTGGTGCAGAGCATCGACGCCTGGCCGGACGGGCGCACCCGCGTCGCGATCTTCATGAGCCCGCTCAACGTCCACGTCAACCGCGCGCCCCTGCCGGGCACGGTGACGTCGGTCGAGCACGTCGCGGGCGGCTTCGTGCCCGCGTTCAACAAGGACAGCGACCAGAACGAGCGGGTCGTCTGGCACTTCGACACCGAACTCGGCGACATCGAGATGGTCCAGATCGCGGGGGCCGTGGCCCGCCGCATCGTGCCGTACGTGGCCGCCGGTACCAAGGTCGAGCAGGGCGACCGGATCGGCCTGATCCGGTTCGGCTCCCGGGTCGACACCTACCTGCCGGCCGGCGTCGAGGTCGGCGTCGAGGTCGGCCAGAAGACCACAGCCGGGGTGACGCGCCTTGACCGTGACTGATCCTGAGACAATCGTCGGCCTGGACGACGAGGAGACGGCCCTGCGCCGCCGCCGCTGGGCGCGCGACCGCGAGCTGCGCGCCCCGCGCTCTCCGCAGCACCTGTCCACCGCCGACTTCCTGACCCTGGGGAACGCCGTCTGCGGCTTCCTGGCGATCTACTCGATCACCACCGGGGTCCTGGTCCCGCACATCACCAATCCGGACGCCGCTCCGGACCGGCACAGCGCCGCCACCGCGGTCACGCTGCTGCTGATCGGCTCGATGTGCGACCTCTTCGACGGCCTGGTGGCGCGCAAGCTGCGCTCCTCGGCCCTCGGGGCGGAACTGGACAACCTGGCCGACCTGATCAGCTTCGGCATCGCGCCGGCCTACTTCGTCGCGGTCTGGGGCATGGTCTCGTCGACCGGCGCCAGCAGCAAGCTCTCGGCGCTCATCGCGCTGACCGTGCTGCTCGCGGTCGTGCTGCGGCTGGCCCGCTTCTCGGCCGTCAAGATGCGGCCCGGGGTGTTCCAGGGCATGCCCTGCCCGATGGGCGCGATGACGGTGATCGCCATCGTGCTGCTCGACCCGCCGTTCCAGCTCGGCCTGCTCGCCATCTTCGGCGCCGCGTACCTCATGGTCAGCCGGATCGAGTACCCGAAGCCGCAGGGGCTGCTGGCCACCGCGACGCTCTGCTGGATCGTCGTCTCCATCGGCTGCCTGGCGGCCTGGGCGACCGGCCTGCCGGGCGGCGACGCGCTGCTGCACGTCGGCGCGTTCGCCCAGATCACGCTGGCCGCGATGGCGCCGCTGCTGGTCATCCGGCGCAAGGTCGGGCAGAAGGTCGGCGACGTCCGCGCCCGGCGGGCGGAGTCGCGGCTCGGCTGAGCCCGTTCACCCGTCGATCCACCACGCATGAGGAAGGGCCCGGAACCTGATGGTTCCGGGCCCTTCCTCATGCGTCGACCGGGCGGCCGACCGTGCGTCGACCGCTACGCGCCGCCGGTGTGGACGCTGAACGCGGAGCGGCGGGCCGCCCGCGCCACGCCCGGGTCCGGGTGCACGCCCGAGACCGCCGTCAGCACCGAGGCCGCGCGCGGGTGCCCCGACTGCCGGGCCCGGGCGAACAGCCGCACCGGATCGCCGGCCGAGGCGCCCTCGACGTGCCCGACCAGCAGCTCCGTCTCGCCGTGGTCCAGCACCGCCGCCGCCGTGTCCACCCAGAGCCAGGCCGCGTCGTCCGCGCCCAGCACGTCCGCCGGGGAGACCCCCTCATCCGCGCGCTCGGCCAGCCACAGCAGCGCGTACGGGCGCAGCACCGGCTCGTCCACCGCCGCCCGCACCGCCTGCTCCGCCGGGCCGCCGGCCACCCGCAGCGCCTCGAAGGCCAGGCCGCGCACCAGCGCGTCGTCGCCCTGGGCCGCGTCCAGCAGCTCGGCCACCGCGCGGTCCGCCGGGCGGGCCGCCACCCAGGCCCGGTACTCCGCCCGGGCCGGGCCCGGCGAGTAGTCGGCGCAGGCGTTCAGCAGCTCGAAGGCGCTCTGCTCGATGTGCCCGGCCGCGGTCTGCGCGACCGTGCAGATCTCCTCCAGCTTCGCCCGCACCGCCCAGTGGCCCAGCGGGGACAGCTCGGCGGCGTCGTCCGCGCGGACCACCGCGCCGACCGCGGCCAGGCCGTCCAGCATCCAGTCCAGCACGGCGGCCACGTCGGAGGGCGCGGCCGGGGTGTCGATCTGCGGCTCCCGGCAGGTGCCGCGCACGGCCGACACGGCGGAGGCCGCGTGCGGCACCGGCGACAGGCCCGGGCCGGCGGCGCCGCCGACGCGGCGCTCGTCCAGGCCGCGGCGCAGCAGCTCCAGCAGCTCGACGTCGGCGACCGGGCCGTCCACCAGGTGCAGGAAGGACAGCAGCTGCGGGGCCTGGTCGACGGCCTGTCCGGCCAGCACCGCGAACACGCCGCGCAGGGCGGCCGGCGGGACGGGCGCGAGCAGCGTCCAGGCGTCGAACAGCGCGGACCAGCCGCGCACCACCGCCTCGTCGTCGTGCTCCCAGGCGTGCAGGCGCCAGCCGGGGCCGGCTCCGCCGTCCCGGGGCTCCACCAGGCCGACCAGCAGGGCCTGGCCCCAGGCCTTCGCGGCGGCGCCGACCGTCATGGCCAGCGCGCGGCCCGCGGCGCGGGCGTCCTCGGGCAGCAGCTCGCCGCGCTTGTCGACTTCTTCCAGATCGCCGGCCCAGCGGGCGATCCGCACCGCGTCCACCAGCATCCGGCGGGCCAGCGGGGCCAGCTCGGCGGGGGCGGGGAAGCCCTCCGGAACCGGAACCCGGCCCCGCCCGGGCGCCGGGGCCGGGCCCCGTCGACGGGGTACGCCGGGCCTGGGTACACCGGCCCCGCCCGGCCTGCCACCGGCTGGCCGGTGGGCCGTACCGGGGAGACGGGTCACCGTCGCACCGGTACCGATCGTCGGTTGGAGCGGGGCATCACGGTCGCGCGGGTTCCGAGACGTCACGTCGAGCAGTCTTCCCCTTGCACCGGCCTTCTGTCACATCCGGTTGTCCGTACGACCGGACGCGCCCGGACGGCACCTCCGCAAGATCGGGCAACAGTGGCAAACCGGCTGGCCGGAAACGTGTGGCGGGTCCATGCCAGGACGAGTGGGTCGGTTGCGGTGCCCGACCGGGCAGTCACGCTCCGTGTGCGGCGGCCCGCCCGAGCGGCCGCTCGGGCGCCGCGCGGGAAGTCGGCCCGGCCGACTTCCCGTGCTTCGGGTGCGGGCGGGCGGGGGGAATGGAAAGGAAATCGGACCCATCGGTTTCGCGTGCCGCGCGGAAAGTCGACGGGGCCGACTTCTCGCGCATCGCGGGGGGCGCCAGGAATCGAACGGGCACAGCGGTATCGACTTTCCGTGCGGTGCGGATCACAGCGGGAACACCGGAGATCGGCCACGGACGAACCGGGTTCGGGAAGCGGCGAAAGCGCAGGAAGTCGGCCGGTTCCACTTCCTGCGCGGGAGTTCGCCGCGAGCCATCGCGGGCCGGATCAGAGGAGGGGGGTGAGCCAGCGGCGCAGGAGTTCGGTGTAACGCTCGGGGGCGGAGTTCCAGAGGGCGGCGTGGTCGGCGCCGGGAAAGGTCTGCAGGCTGACCACGTCGGGCCGGGCGTGGGCGAGGCTCTCGGCGGCCCCCAGCGGGGCGATGGAGTCGTCCGGACTCTGCAGCAGCAGGGTGGGCACCCGCAGGTCGGCGCCCTCGGCGATGCGGGCGAAGTCGGCGAGGTCGACGCCGGTGCGGCCCTGCGCGGCGAGCGCGCCCAGCTCGGCGACCGTCCCGGACCAGCCCGCCCGGCGGGCGTCGCGGCGGGCGCCGGCCTGGAGGTCCAGCACCGGCGAGTCCAGGATCAGGCCGCGGATCGCGTGCGACCAGGCGGACCGGGCGGCGGTCTGCAGCACCATCGTCGCGCCGACCGACCAGCCGTACAGGACGACCTTGCCCGCGCCGTTGTCGAGCGCCAGCCGGATCGCCGACTCGACGTCCCGCCACTCGGTCTCGCCGAAGTGGCTCAGCCCGTCCGGGGAGGCCGGGGCGCCCTCGTCGCCGCGGTAGGTGACGGCCAGCGCGGGCATGCTGAGGCGGTCCAGCACGGGGAGCACCGGGAGCGTCTGCTGCCGGTCGGCGCCGGGGCCGTGCACCAGGATCACCCAGGTGCCGCGTTTGCCGTCCACGTACCAGGCGGGCAGGTCGCCGAGCTCGCCCTCGGCGGTGGTGCCGGTGAAGGGGAGGCCGAGCGCCGTGGTCGGGTCGCCGAGCAGGACGCGCGGGGTGAAGCGGACCTCGGTGCCCGGGGCGAGGGTGCCCCGGTCCGCGCGGACCAGCCGTCGGGTGACGCCCTCCGGGTCGCTGTGCAGCACCTCCGCGACGACGGCGTGGCCGCCGCCCTCCCACTCGACCGCCCAGCGGCCGGGGAGCAGGGCCTCCGGGCGCCGGGCGAAGGTGACCCGGCCGGCGGCGAGCCGCCGGACGACGAGCGGACCGGACTCCGGCGTCACGGTCTCCGGCCGGACCATCCGCTCGGAGGCCTTGCGACCGACCACCAGGACGGCGGCCCCTACGGCGGCGGCCGCCACGACGGCTGCGGTTCCCCAACGCATTTCGTTCCCCGCTCTGCTGGTCGGTCCGGACGGTGTTCGTGCACCAGTTCACCGGCGGGCGGCGCGCCGGGCCACCGGGCTGGGCCGTCCGGGGCACGACAACGGGGGGATCAGACGGGATTTCGGTGGTCCGGTGGCCGAGAAGTCCCCAGGAGTTCCCAGAAGCGACCGGTGAGGCTCCGGGCGGCGGGTGGGGCGGCCGGGGTGCCCCAGTGGCCGGCCAGCTCGGCCTCCTGGTGGACGGACAGGGCGACGCCGCCCGGCGGGCGGCCGCCTCCCGGGTGAGCTCGCGGGCCGGCCGGTGGTCGCGAAGCCCCGCCGGGCGGGTGCCCGTCAACTGGGCGGCGGGGCACCGGAGGACGCGGGCGAGGGCGATGAACTCCGTCTGGTCGGGGCGCAGCTCACCGCTCTCCCAGGCGAGCACGTGGGCGGGCAGGAGCCTGACGCCGTGTGCGGCCGGACCGTCCGCGACCTGTTCCGGGGTCAGGCCGAGGCCGGTGCGATGGGCGCGAGCGGCGGCGGGCGAGAACGGCACCGGGGGCGGGCGCGGGGCCGCGGGGGGCTGGGCGATCGCACAGCCCGGTGCGGTGCGCGCTGTGACCAACCCCTCCGTGACCTCGGTTGACTGCCGGTTCGGCAGCGTGATGGGATTCCGGGGCCAAACGGAGGCATGGAGAGGAAGCCGGTGCGAGTCCGGCGCGGTCCCGCCACTGTCACCGGGGAGCACGACCGGAAAGGCCACGGCGGGCCGTCAGGAGCCGCTGGAAGGCCCGGAAGTGCGTCCGACCCGGAAGCCAGGAGACTCTCGCCCCCGGTACGTCGATCCAGGGCGCGGACCCTGAGTGAGGACACGCACGCGATGCAGGCTGCCCCGCCCCGCCGGACTTCGAGCTGCCTTCCGCCGTGCGCCCGGTAGCCGCGCGGGCGACGACCGCGCGCCCCGTGCGCCCGCTGACCCGGGCCGCCGCGTTCGCCCTGGGCGCCGTCGTGGGCTACGCCGCCGACACCCGCTTCGCCGATCCCCGCGGCGGCCACCCGGTGGCCGCCTTCGGCACCGCCGCCACCGCGCTGGAGCGACGGATGTGGCGGGACGGCCGGGCGGCCGGCGCGGCGTACACGGCACTCGCCGTGGGCACCGTCGCGGCCGGCGCGCTCGCCCTGGACCGCACCGTCGGCCGGCGTCCGCTGGGCCGGGCGGCGCTCGCGGCGGCCGCGACCTGGACGGTGCTCGGCGGCACCTCGCTGACCCGGGAGGCGCGCACCATCGGCCGCTCGCTGGCCGCCGGCGACCTGACGGCCGCCCGGGAGCGGCTGCCGCACCTGTGCGGGCGGGACCCGAGCGCCCTGGACGAGCAGCAGATCGCCCGCGCCGTCGTCGAGTCGGTGGCCGAGAACACCGCCGACGCCGTGGTCAACGCGCTGGCCTGGGGCGCCCTGGCCGGCACGCCGGGCCTGCTGGCGTTCCGCGCGGTGAACACCCTGGACGCGATGGTCGGCCACCGCTCGCCCCGCCACGCCCGGTTCGGCTGGGCCTCCGCCCGGCTCGACGACGTCGCGGGCTGGCCGGGCGCCCGGCTGACGGCGCTGCTGACCGTGGCCGCCGCCCCCGAGCCGCGGACGGCCTGGCGGGTCTGGCGGCGGGACGGCTCCGCCCACCCGAGCCCGAACGCGGGCCAGGCCGAGTCGGCCTTCGCGGGCGCGGTCGGCGTCCGCCTCGGCGGGACGCTGCGGTACGGCGAGCGCGTCGAGCACCGGCCCGTCCTGGGCGAGGAGTTGCGGCCGGTGACGGTGGACGACATCGAGCGGGCCTGCACGCTGTCGCGGCGGGTCGGCGCGCTCGCGCTGGGTACGACGGTCGCGGGGCACGTCCTGCTGCGCGCATGGCGAAGGAAGGGTGGGGGGTCATGAGCAACGCACTGCTGGTCGCCGGGACGACCTCGGACGCGGGCAAGAGCGTGGTCACGGCCGGCATCTGCCGCTGGCTGGTCCGCCAGGGCGTGCGGGTCGCGCCGTTCAAGGCGCAGAACATGTCGCTGAACTCCTTCGTCACCGCGGACGGCGCCGAGATCGGCCGCGCCCAGGCGATGCAGGCGCAGGCGGCCCGGGTCGAGCCCGAAGCGGCGATGAACCCGGTGCTGCTGAAGCCGGGCGCGGACGGCCGCAGCCAGGTGGTGCTGCTCGGCCGGCCGGTCGCCGAGGTCGGCGCGCTGGACTACCGCGAGCGCAAGCCCGTCCTGCTGGAGCGCGCCCTGGAGTGCCTGGCGGACCTGCGCCGCCGCTACGACGTGGTGGTGTGCGAGGGCGCCGGCTCACCCGCCGAGATCAACCTGCGCGACCGCGACATCGCCAACATGGGCCTGGCCACCGCCGCCGCCCTGCCCGTCGTGGTGGTCGGCGACATCGATCGCGGCGGGGTCTTCGCCGCGATGTACGGCACCCTGGCGTTGCTGTCGGAGGAGGACCAGCGGCACGTCGCCGGCTGGTTCGTCAACAAGTTCCGCGGCGACGGGCGGCTGCTCGCGCCCGGGCTGGAGATGCTGCGCGAGCTGACCGGCCGCCCGGTGCTGGGCACGCTGCCGATGCTGCCCGGCCTGTGGCTGGACGCCGAGGACTCGCTGGACCTGTCCACCGTGGTGGACCGGGTGGACGGTCGCGGGCCGCTCGGCGCGGACGTGCTGCGGGTCGCCGTGGTGCGCTTCCCGCGGCTGTCGAACTTCACCGACCTGGACGCGCTGGCGCAGGAGCCGGGCGTGCTGGTGCGCTGGGCGACCCGGCCGGAGGAACTGGCCGACGCCGACCTGGTGGTGCTGCCCGGCACCCGGGCCACCGTGGCCGACCTCGCCTGGCTGCGCGAGCGCGGCCTGGAGCCGGCGCTCAAGGCGCGGGCGGCGGCCGGGTTGCCGATCCTCGGCGTGTGCGGCGGCTACCAGATGCTGGCGCGCTCGATCGACGACGCGGTGGAGTCCAAGGCGGGCCTCGTCGCGGGGCTCGGCCTGCTGCCCACCGACGTCCGGTTCGGCGCCGAGAAGGTGCTGGCGCGGCCGGTCGGCGAGGCGTTCGGGCACCGGGTCGAGGGGTACGAGATCCACCACGGGGTGGTCGCGGTCGACGGGGGCGATGCGTTCATCTCCGATGACCACGGGCAGAGCCTGGACGGCTGCCGGGTCGGCTCGGTGTGGGGAACCACCTGGCACGGCGTGCTGGAGAACGACGGGTTCCGTCGCGAACTCCTGCGCGAGGTCGCCGAGTTGGCCGGGCGGGCGTTCGTGCCGGCGCCGGACACCTGCTTCGCCGAGGCGCGCGACGCCCGACTGGACCGGCTGGGCGACCTGATCGAAGAGCACGCGGACACCGACGCGCTGTGGAAGCTGATCGAAGGCGGGGTGCCGGCGGCCGGAACGCTGCCGTTCCTCCCGCCCGGGGCACCTGTGGGAGTGACGCATGACTGACGTCCGCTATCCGTTCACCGCGATCGTCGGCATGGCCGACCTCCGGCTCGGGCTGCTGCTCAACGCCGTCTCCCCGGCCGTGGGCGGCGTGCTGGTGCGCGGCGAGAAGGGCACCGCGAAGTCCACCATGGTGCGCGCGCTGGCCGGGCTGCTGCCCTCCATCGCCACCGTGGACGGCTGCCGCTTCGCCTGCGACCCGGCCGCGCCGGACCGGCAGTGCCCGGACGGGCCGCACGCCGCCGGTTCGAGCGCTTCCGAACGGCCGTCCCAGCTGGTCGAGTTGCCGGTCGGCGTGGCCGAGGACCGGATCGTCGGCTCGCTCGATCTGGAGCGGGCGCTCGCCGAGGGCGTCAAGGCCTACGAGCCCGGGCTGCTCGCCAAGGCGCACCGCGGCGTGCTCTACATCGACGAGGTGAACCTGCTCCAGGACCACGTCGTCGACCTGCTGCTGGACGCCGCCGCGATGGGCCGCTCCTACGTCGAGCGCGAGGGCGTGTCGGTGCGGCACGCGGCGCGGTTCCTGCTGGTCGGCACGATGAACCCGGAGGAGGGCGAGCTGCGGCCGCAGCTGCTCGACCGGTTCGGCCTCACCGTCGAGATCGCCGCCACCCGGGACCCGGCCGAGCGGGCCGAGGTCGTCCGGCGCCGGCTCGGGTACGACGCCGACCCGGCCGGCTTCGCCGCGCGGTTCGCCGAGGAGGAGCGGGAGCTCGCCGAACACATCACCGCCGCCCGGGAGTTGCTGCCCAAGGTCGAACTGACCGATGTGGCGCTGCGTCAGATCACCGCCGTGTGCGCCGCGTTCGAGGTGGACGGGCTGCGCGCGGACATCGTGATGGCGCGCACGGCCGTCGCGCTCGCCGCCTGGGCGGGGCGCACGGAGGTGCTGGAGGAGGACGTCCGCAAGGCCGCGCAGCTGGCGCTGCCGCACCGGCGGCGGCGCAACCCGTTCGACGCTCCGGGGCTGGACGAGGAGCAGCTCGACCGGACGCTGGAGGAGCACGCGCAGCCGGAGGAGCCGGAGGGGCCTGAGGAGCCGGAGCCCGAGGGCGACGGGCCTGATGGCAACGGGCCCGAGGGCGACGGGCCCGAGGGCGGCCCCGAAGGCGGCGGTCCGGACGGCGGCCCCGATGGCGGTGGCGCCCCCGAGCCGTTCGACGGCGCCGCGCCGGAGGACGGACCCGCCACCTCGGCCGAGGACGAGCCCGCGCAGCCGCCCGTACCGGCCCAGCACCCGGCGCCCGCGCGGGAGTCGGCGCCCGTCGCCGCCGGGGACCCGTACCGGACCAGGCTGTTCACCGTGAAGGGCACCGGGCACGGCGCCCAGGGCCGCCGCTCCCCCGCCGAGACCACCAGCGGGCACACCGTCCGCGCCCGCCGCCCGCAGGGCACCCTCAGCCGGCTGCACCTCACCGCGACCCTGCAGGCCGCCGCGCCGCACCAGGTGGCGCGCGGGCGGGACGGCCGGGCGCTGGTGCTGCACAAGGACGACTTCCGCGAACAGGTGCGCCAGGGACGGGAGTCCAACCTGGTGCTGTTCGTCGTCGACGCCTCCGGCTCGATGGCCGCGCGCCAGCGGATGAGCGCCGTCAAGGGTGCGGTGCTGTCCCTGCTGATGGACGCCTACCAGCGGCGCGACAAGATCGGCATGATCACCTTCCGGGGCACGGGCGCCGAGCTGGCGCTGCCGCCCACCTCCTCCGTGGAGGTCGGCGCGGCCCGGCTGGAGTCCCTGCCCACCGGCGGGCGCACCCCGCTGGCCGCCGGCCTGCTGCGCGCCCACGAGGTGCTGCGGGTGGAGCGGCTGCGCGACCCGAACCGGCGCCCGCTGCTGGTGCTGGTCACCGACGGCCGGGCCACCGGCGGGCGGGACGCACTGGCCCAATCCCGGCGCGCCGCCTCGCTGTTCGCCGCCCAGGGCACGGCCAGCGTGGTGCTGGACTGCGAGTCCGGGCCGGTGCGCCTCGGCCTCGCCCGTACCCTGGCCGGGTTGCTCGGCGGCACCGCCGTCAGCCTGGACGAGCTGCGCGCCGAGGGCGTGGCCTCGCTCGTCCGCGAGAACCGTTCCGTTTCCTCCGTGCGAAAGGCGGCCTGAGCCGACATGCCCAAGGGTGTCCCCGAGAGCGTCCCCGACGACGGCCTGACGACCCGTCAGCGCCGCACGCAGCCGATCACCGCCGTGCACACCGGCCCCGGCAAGGGCAAGTCCACCGCCGCCTTCGGCATGGCGCTGCGGGCCTGGAACCAGGGCTGGTCGGTCGGGGTGTTCCAGTTCGTGAAGTCCGCCAAGTGGAAGGTCGGCGAGGAGAACGCGCTGCGCGTGCTCGGCGCCTCCGGCGAGGGCGGCACCGTCGACTGGCACAAGATGGGCTCCGGCTGGTCCTGGATCCAGCGCTCCGCCGAGCAGGAGATGACCAGCGAGGAGGCGGCCAAGGAGGGCTGGGAGCAGGTCAAGCGCGACCTCGCGGCCGAGACCTACCGCTTCTACGTGCTCGACGAGTTCACCTACCCGATGCACTGGGGGTGGATCGACCCCGACGAGGTGGTCGCCGTGCTCAAGGACCGCCCCGGCAGCCAGCACGTCGTCATCACCGGCCGGTACGCGCCCGAGGCGCTGACCGAAGTCGCCGACCTGGTCACCGAGATGACCAAGGTCAAGCACCCCATGGACGCCGGCCGCAAGGGCCAGCGCGGTATCGAGTGGTGACCTCTTGAGCAACATCCCCCGCCTCGTCGTCGCCGCGCCCTCCTCCGGCGCCGGCAAGACCACCGTCGCCACCGGCCTGATCGCGGCGCTCGCCGCGCGCGGACTGGCGGTGTCCCCGCACAAGGTCGGCCCGGACTACATCGACCCGGGCTACCACGCGCTCGCCGCCGGGCGGCCGGGCCGCAACCTGGACGCCTTCATGTGCGGGCCGGAGCGGATCGCGCCGCTGTTCCTGCACGGCGCGGCGGGCGCCGACGTCGCGGTGGTCGAAGGCGTCATGGGGCTGTTCGACGGGGCCTCCGGCCGCGGGGAGCTGGCCTCCACCGCGCACGTCGCCAAGCTGCTGCGGGCGCCCGTGGTGCTGGTGGTCGACGGCTCCTCGCAGTCCCGGTCGGTCGCCGCGCTGGTGCACGGCTTCGCCTCCTGGGACCCGCAGGTGCGGCTCGCCGGGGTGATCCTCAACCGGGTCGCCTCCGACCGGCACGAGCAACTCCTGCGCGAGGCGCTGGAGGAGGGCTCCGGCGTACCGGTGCTCGGCGCGCTGCGCCGCTCGGCCGCCGTCGCCACGCCGTCCCGGCACCTCGGGCTGATCCCGGCGGTGGAGCGCTCGGCGGAGGCGCTGAAGGCCGTCGCGGACATGGGTGACCTGGTCGCCTCCTCGGTCGACCTCGACGCGCTGCTGGAACTCGCCCGCACCGCACCGGAGTTGGACGCCGAGCCGTGGGACCCGCGGACCGAGGTCGAGCCGGTCGCCGGCCGGCCGCGGATCGCCGTGGCCGGCGGCGCGGCGTTCTCCTTCTCGTACGCCGAGAACGCCGAACTGCTCGCCGCGGCGGGCGCGGACGTCGTCCCGTTCGACCCGCTGCACGCCTCCGCCCTGCCGGAGGGCACGGCCGGCCTGGTCATCGGCGGCGGCTTCCCGGAGCTGTACGTCCGGGAGTTGAGCGGCAACGCCGAACTGCGCTCGGCCATCGGCGCGTTCGCCGCCGCCGGCGGTCCGGTCGCCGCCGAGTGCGCCGGACTGCTGTACCTCGGGCGCGAGTTGGACGGCCTGCCGATGTGCGGCGTGCTCGACACCGCGTCCCGGATGACCGAACGGCTCACCCTCGGCTACCGGGAGGCCGTCGCCCTGCACGACTCCCCGCTCGCCCCGGCCGGCACCCGGCTGCGCGGGCACGAGTTCCACCGGACGGTCTGCGAGCCGGGCGCCGGCGAACACCCCGCCTGGGGATGGAAGTTGCCCACCGGACCGCACCGCGAGGGCTTCGCCGCGGGCAACGTGCACGCCTCCTACCTGCACCTGCACTGGGCCGGGACGCCCGGGCTCGCCGCGTCCTTCGCGGCGGCCGCGGCGGCGTACCGCGCCGGGTGATGCGGGGGCGGTGCGGTTCGGTGCGCGTGCGGTTCGGTGCGCTGACGGTTCGGTGCGCTGACGGTTCGGCACGGCGGCGGCTTCATGTGGTGACTCCGCCGCGGGCCCGTCCGTAGGATGCGCGCATGCGCGTGATCGTCCTCAACGGCGGCTCCAGCTCCGGCAAGTCGAGCCTCGCCCACCGGCTGCAGGAGCTGCTGCCGGACCCGTGGCTGCACCTCGGCGCCGACACCCTGGTCGACGCACTGCCGCCGCGACTGCTCGGCGGGGCCGAGGGCCTCGGCGGCGTCGCGGACGGCGACGGCACCGTCGAGGTCGGGCCCGCCTTCGCCGCCCTGGACGCCGCCTGGACGCTCGGCGTCGCGGCGATGGCCCGGGCCGGGGCGCACGTCATCGTCGACGAGGTGTTCCTCGGCGGCGCCGCCTCGCAGGCCCGGTGGCGTACGGCACTGGACGGCCTCGACGTGCTGTGGGTCGGCGTGCACTGCGACCCGGCCGTCGCCGCCGCCCGCGAGGCCGCCCGCGGCGACCGCGTCGCCGGGATGGCCGCGGCCCAGGCGACGGCGGTGCACGCGGGCGTCACCTACGACCTGGTGATCGACACCACGCGGGCGACGGCCCGGGAGTGTGCCCGAACCGTCCTCGCCAGGGTCGCCACCTGCGGTTGACTGTCGTCCGGCAGGGTTCCCGGCACTTGGAGGCGATCGGCATGACCAAGCAGCACACGTACACCGTCGAGATCAACTGGACCGGCAACCAGGGCACCGGCACCCGCGATTACCGCTCCTACGCCCGCGACCACGAGGTCGCCGCCCCGGGCCTGCCCACCATCCCCGGCTCCTCCGACCCCGCCTTCCGCGGCGACCCCGCCCGCTGGAACCCCGAGCAGCTGCTGCTCGCCTCCATCTCCCAGTGCCACCTGCTCTGGTACCTGCACCTGTGCTCGGTCAACGGCGTCGTCGTCACCTCGTACACCGACCAGCCGGTCGGGCAGATGGCCGAGACGGCGGACGGCGGGCACTTCACCTCGGCGGTGCTGCGGCCCCGCATCGAGGTCGCGGAGGAGGGCATGGTCGACAAGGCTGTCGCCCTGCACGCGGACGCCCACCGGTCCTGCTTCATCGCCAACTCGGTCAACTTCCCCGTCCGCCACGAGCCGGTCGTGACGGTCGCCGCGGCGGACTGACCCCCGCCGTCCGCGGCGCGCGGGGCGGCGGGTACGGTCGCGGGTCGTCGCACCCACGGATCGAAGGACACCCATGCGCCGCGCCGCCGCACTCTGCCTGCTCGTGACCACCGCCGCCGCCCTGGCCGGCTGCGCGAGCGGCACCCCCGCGGGCAGCCCGGCGGCGGCCCCCTCGGCCGCCGCCTCCTCGGCGGCCCCGGCCGCCGCGCCCACCACTGCCCCGACCGCCGCCCCTGCCGCCGCCGCGAGCCCGAGCGCCGGTGCGAGCGCCGCTGCAAGCGCCGGTGCAAGCGCCGACCCCGTGCAGGCCTGGGCGCTGCAGTCCTCGCAGTTCAGCACCGTGAGCTCCGCCGTGCTCCCGATGACCACGGCCATCATGACCTCGCACGGCGACCCGGCGACCGTGGGCAAGGCGTGCACCGCCCTGGCCGGGAAGGTCAACGGCGCCCAGCCGGAAGCCGGCGCGCCCGCGGAGTGGGCCAAGGTCATCGCCGGCCTGCAGAAGGCCACCGAGCACTGCGACGCGGTGACCGCCGGGGACTCCGGCGCCTACGACCGGATGCAGAGCGACTTCGACACCGCCATGACCCACCTCAAGCCGATCATCGACCGGATCTGACCATCCGCCGGCACACCCGGCGGCCGCCCCGCCCCCGAGGCGTCAGCCGCCCTGCCCGAAGGTGCCCTTGAGCGGGTTGCCGCGGGCGTGGCAGGTGGCGCAGCGCAGGCGGGTGCAGATCGCGGACACGCGAACCCATCGCGTCGCCACCGTCGCACGCCGCGCACCGGCGCGGGAAGACGTCGGTTCCGCGCGGCCCCCTCGGCCACCCCCGCTCCCCCGTCAGCCCCGGCCGAGCAGCGGCTCGGTGTCGCCGTGGGCGACCAGCAGCTTGCGCAACAGGCCGTCCAGCTGGGCGCGTTCACCGGCGTCGAGGGCGGCGAGGATGCGTTCCTCGTTGCGGACGTGGCCGTCCAGGACGGAGTCGATGAGGTCCTTGCCGGCCGGGGTGAGGCGGACCAGGACGGCGCGGCGGTCGTTCGGGCAGGGGCGGCGCTCGACCAGGCCCTTCGCGGAGAGCCGGTCGACGCGGTTGGTGATGGCGCCGGAGGTGACCATCGCGGCCTTGAGCAGCGCGCGGGCGTTGAGTTCGTACGGTTCGCCGGAGCGGCGCAGGGTGGCGAGGACGTCGAACTCGGAGGAGTCCAGGCCGCAGCTGGTGAAGTACTCGCGCAGGGCGCCCTCGACCCGGACGCCGAGCCGGCGCATCCGGCCGACCAGGGCGATGACGTCGACGTCGAGGTCGAGCCCGGTCCCGGCCCACTGCTCGACGATCTCGTCGATGGTGTCGCGCTGCTGCATGGTCGTCCGCCTTTCGTGACTGCCGTCGTTCACCGGCCCCCTCCCGGTCCACATATCTTAACGCTCACATACTTGACGTTCAGTTACCCCAGGCGTAGAAATATCTCAACGTTCAGATAATCAACGTTCAGGGGGATCTCTGATGGACCGCAAGCGCATCGGCATCGCCGCCACCGCAGCCCTCGCCCCGGCCGCCTGGGGCACCACGTACCTGGTCACCACCCAGCTGCTGCCCGAGGGCCGCCCGCTCCTGCTCGCCGCGCTCCGCGCCCTGCCCGCCGGGCTCCTCCTGCTCCTCCTCGGCCGCAAGCTCCCCCAGGGGCGTTGGTGGGGGCGCTCGGTGATCCTCGGGATGCTCAACATCGGGCTGTTCTTCCCGCTCACCTTCGTCGCCGCCTACCGCCTGCCCGGCGGCGTCGCCGCCACCATCGGCGCGATCCAGCCGCTGCTCGTCGCCGGGTTCTCCATCGGCGTGCTCGGCGTACGGCCCGGACGGCGCGCCCTGGTCGCCGGGCTGGTCGGGGTCGGCGGCGTGGCCCTGCTCGTCCTCAACGGCGGCGCCCGGCTCGACGCCCTCGGCATCGCCGCGATGGCCGCCGCGATCGCGCTGATGGCGATGGGCACCGTCCTCATCCGCCGCTGGGGCCGCCCCGAAGGCGCCACCATGCTCGACGTGACCGCCTGGCAGCTCCTCGCCGGCTCGGTCGTCCTCGTCCCGCTCGCCGCCTTCGTCGAGGGCGCCCCGCCCGCGCTCAGCGCCGCCAACCTGGCCGGCTTCGCCTACCTCAGCCTGTTCAGCACCGCGGTCGGCTACGTCCTCTGGTTCCGCGGCATCGACCGCCTCGGCGCCGGCCCGGTCTCCTTCCTCGGCCTGGTCAACCCCGTCGTCGCCACCCTCGGCGGCCTCGTCGTCCTCCACCAGACCCTCACCCCCTGGCAGCTCCTCGGCCTCGCCCTCGCCCTCGGCGCCCTCCTCCTCGGCCAGGCCCCGACCCGCAAGCCCACCACCACCCTCCCCACCCCGACCCCCCTCCCCGACCCGGTCACCCCCCTCCCCACCCCCGCCCGCTGACCGCCCCCCACCCGCCCCCACCCCGCCACCCCGGGCCACCCCGGCGGGGCGGGGGCGTTCCCACCCCGCCACCCGGGCGGGCGGGCGAGCCGATGACACGGATGCGAACGTCGAGGAGGCCCCCGGACGACGCTCCGAGCACTGCGCCGGGTCTGGCGTACCGGGCCTCCGGGCGGGTAGACGGCTGTTGTCCCGGATCGCCGGGTCCGAAGGGAAGGGATGGCCTCGATGGTCGATGCCGACGAAGTGCGCGCCGCAATCGCCGCGCAGGTCGAGGAGTTCGCGAGCGTCAATGACGCGGGAGTCCGCAGCGTCCTGATCCGCACGCTCGGCGACGGCCCGGAGATCACCGTCGCCCATGAGGCGGACCGGGTCCTGCCGGCCGCGAGCCTGGCCAAGATGATCCTGGGCGTCGCGTTCTTCGAGTGGGCCGAGCGCGGCGAACTCGACCCGGACACCCGGGTCCGAATCGGCGCGTTGCCCACAACCAGGTATCCGAGCGTGCTGCAGGCACTCGATCCCGATTCGACCGTGACCGTGCGGGAGCTGTGCGGCTTCGCTCTGGTGACCAGCGACAACCCGGCGGCCGAGCACGTGCGGGCCGTCCTGGGGCAGGAGCGGATCGACGCCACGATCAAGGCGACCGGCCTGCACGCGACGGCGTTCCCGGCAGGCTTCTCCGAGCAGGAGCTGGGGCCGCTCGGACGCGCCAACACCACGACGGCCGAGGACATGCTCCGCCTGATCGAGTACATCGACCGGACGCCGCACCTGGAGCCGGTCCGTCGCTACCTGGTCAACTACCTGCGGAACGACCGGATCCCGTCCCGGCTCGACGACGACCTCCCGGTCCGGCACAAGACCGGAAGCCTGCGCGGCATCGTGAACGACGCCGGCATCGTGCTGCACCCGGCCGTCCCCGTCGCCATGGTCTTCCTGACGGAGGGGCAGTCCGACAACGTCCGCACGGCACAGGAGATCGGGCAGGTCTCCGAGCGGATCATCCGGATCGTCGGGGACGGGGCAGCCCGCTGACGGGCTCAGGGGGGCGGCGCATGGCCGTGGTTCAGGAACGACAACTGCGCAAGATCCTCATGCTGGTGAACACCCTCGCACTGACGGCGGGCCTGGTGTGCGTCGTGGCGGCCGCGCTGCTGACGCACCAGCCGGTTCTCGCCACCGTCCTCAGCCTCGTCGGCGGCGCCTTCGTGTCGGCCGCGGCCGTGACACTGGCGATCGGGTCGCTCACCGTGCGGGAGACCACCGAACAGGTGGACAGCGCCGTCCTGCGCGGCATGCAGGACGTCCTCGGCCCGGTACGGGACCCGCTGTTCGCGGGAGCGCTGTCCGCGTACCGCTACGACTGCCTGCTCTCCCCCGCGCCGTCCGGTGACACCCACCCCGACTACCTGTACCAGAGTTTCCGGATCTCCTACCGGATCGAGAGCCTGCCCAAGGTGGTGTCCGTCGCCTGCCTCGCTTCCAACGACGACGCCGGTCTGGACGGTTTCACTGGGCCGGAGTACCTGCTGCGCTGGATGATCGACGACACGCTCGACCCGGACGACCCCGAGATCTTCACCATCGGAGCCGTCCGGGTGGACAACCGCGATCTGGAACGACGGCCCGCCACGCAGGAGGCCGTATCCGGCGGGCGGGCCCGGATCGAGCACTTCGCGGTGCCACGGGAGGCCCAGAACACCCTCGGCCACCTCGTCGAACTGAGCATCACCGCACGCAAGTTCGTGGGCAACGACCGGCGCATCCGCATTCAGGCGCAGGTGTTCCGTCACGTCACGGACGCCGAGTACCGGCTCACCATCGACCCGGCGCTCCGCCCGACCCGACTGAGCGTGAACGCCTCGGAGATCAGCGCGCTCGGGGCCGCGCACGGCGCCAGCGTCCGGGCCACCTTCCCGGCGCCGTTCCAGCACACGGCGGGCCTGATCCAGTTGCCGTTCCCACTGCAGCCGGGGAGCGTCATGGCCTTCACCATCGAGCGCGACGTCTCCTGAACGCCCGACGCGGGTGGGTCAGCCGGTGGCGCGGATGTAGATGTCGGCGGCGTCGGGGAGGTCGCCCGGGGTGGTGGCGACGTAGATGTGGCGGGCGCTGGTGGGAGTGGGCGTGGGAGTGGGCGTGGGGGTGGGGGGCGGCGTCGGGGTGGGGGGCGGAGTGGGGTCGTCGGTGGGGGCGAGGTCCTCCTCGGCGGCCGGATCCGAAGCCGGGGCAGCGGCAGCGGCAGAGGCCGAGGCCGAGGCAGACGCAGAGGCCGAAGGCGGCGGCGGGGAGTCGGGGCCGTCCGGGAGTTCGGGGGCCTCCGCCGGGGGGTCGCCGCCGAGGGCGGCGGTGAGGTCGGGCGGGAGGGGGGCGGCGGGGCCGGGGGCGGGGAGGTCGTAGGTGTGCAGGAAGTCGCCGAGGCCGGGCTCCTTGCCGCCGACGAGCCGGTAGTGGAGGTAGGCGACGGGGGCGCCGTCCGAGGTGTGGGTGTAGACGGCGCCGACCGGGGTGTAGCGGTGGTCGGCGCCGGGGTGTTGGGAGGGGTGGAGGCCGGCGAGGCGTTCGGCGCGGTCGCGGTCGGTGAGGCGGCCGGGGATGCCGAGGGTGAGGGCGTTGACGCCGCGGACGGCGAGGGCGGCGAGGACGGCGACGAACAGGACGAGCCCGACCGCGACGGTGCGGCGCAGCACCGGGCGGCCGTGCAGGACGGGCCAGGAGTCGGTCACCGTGCGCTCGGGCGGGATGCCGTCCATGGTCGTTCGTTCCCCCGTTCGATCATCCGGACGTCACCTTCCCGACGAGGGACGGCGGCCGGAAGTTCCTCAGCCCAGGTAGGCGGGTGCGACGGCCGCCGTGGTGACGCGCACGGCGCTGCCGCTGCCGTCCGCGGGGACGGTCCACAGGTCGGCGCCGTAGTCGCCGGGCAGGGCGTAGAGCAGGGTGTGGTCGTCGGACCACAGGGCCTGGTCGTCGATGTTGCGGTGTTCGGCGGTGGCGGTCTCGGTCATCGTGGCCAGGTCGAGGACGTAGAGCCGCCAGGGCGCGTCGGCGGACAGGCCGGGGACGCGCTTCTTGTAGGCGACGCGGGTGCCGTCCGGGGAGAGGGAGGGGCATTCGACGTTGTCGTGCAGGGTGGTGAGGGTGCGGGCGGCGAGGTCGCCGCGGACGAGGTGGGTCTGCCCGCCGGTGGCGACGGTGGCGTAGAAGGTGGCGTCGTCGGCGAAGGTGACGCCCCAGATGTTGACGTCGTGCGCCTGGAGGGGGTGGCCGTCCTGGAGGACGGTGAAGTCCTCCAGGTTCTCGCGCAGGTTCCAGTCCCGGACGTCGACGATGGAGGTGCGGGTGGAGAAGTCGGTGCCCGCGTAGGAGTCGCCGCTGACGAAGACCGTCCAGGCGGCGAGGTGCCCGGACGGGGAGACCCGGGAGCGGGTGGGGATGCCGGCGGCGGGGAAGGAGCGCCGTTCGTGCAGGTGGTCGTCGAGGACGACGGCCCGGTAGGTGTCCTCCAGGGCGCCGTGGACGGCCTGCAGGCAGATGCCGGTGCCGGCGGCGGCGTGGAAGCGCAGGCACTGGACGCCGGAGGCGGTGCGCGGGCCGTCCGGCCGGTCGGCGGGGACGGTGGTGATCTCGTCCCGCTGGGGGCCCCAGGCCATGTTGCGGAAGAGCAGTTGCCGCCCGCTGCCGCCGGTGAGCGCGACCTGGCCGCGGTGGACGGCGGGCCCGCCGGGCTGGGCCTGGTCGCGTTCGGCGGTGCGGTCGGCGGCGTACAGGACGGCCCCGGTGCCGACCGCGCCGAGCAGCAGGACGGCGACCAGCAGCACGATCACCCTGGTCCGGTTCTGGAGGTTCATTCGGCTTCCTCGGCGGTGACGGCGGCGGCAGCGGTGACGGCGGCGACGGGTTCGGTGGGGCGCAGCACGGCGGCCGCGCCGGCGACGCAGAGTGCGAGCGCCCCGGCCGACCAGGCGAGTGCGCCGGTGCCGCCGACCGCGCTCCACAGCGCGCCGAACAGCAGCGAGCAGGCGAACCGGGCGAGCGCCTGCCCGGTGCCGACCAGGGCGAGCCCGGCGCCGCGCTGTCCGGCCGGGACGGTGTCGGCCGCGGCGGCGGCGAGCACGCCGTCGGTGGCGGCGTAGAAGGCGCCGTGCAGGACCAGCACGCACAGCACCACGGGCAGTCCCCGCAGCGGCGAGAGCAGCAGCCCGTACCCGAGCAGCAGGACGCCGTGCCCGGCGAGGAACAGGGTGCGCCGGCCGATCCGGTCGGCGAGCAGGCCGAGCGGGACGGCGAGCAGCAGGAAGGCGGCGGCGGTGCCGAGCGGCAGCAGCGGGAACAGGTCGACGGACAGGCCGAGGCGCTTCTGGATCAGCAGGTAGAGGAAGGAGTCGCTGACGGTGGTGAGGCCGAGCAGCACGGCGCACAGGGTGAGCCGGCGAAGCCCGGGCAGCCGCAGCAGGGTGAGGCTGTCGCGCAGTGAGGGAGCGGACGTCGACGGCTGTTCGCCCTGCTGCCGGTTGGGCACGAACAGCAGCAGGATCAGCACGCCGAGCACCGCGACGCACGCGCTGACCGCGAACACCGCGTCGTAGCCGTGCCGTTCGCCGCCGTCCGCGAGCAGCGGCCCGCCGGCGAGGCGCAGCACGAAGAAGGCGGTGAGCGGGCCGAGCAGGGCGCCGGCGGTGTCCATGGCCCGGTGGACGCCGAACGCCCGGCCGCGGTGGGCGGGTTCGCAGGCGAGCGAGATCATCGCGTCGCGGGGGGCGGTTCGCAGGCCCTTGCCGGTGCGGTCGACGGCGATGACGGCGCCGATCAGCGGGACGGTGTGGACGAGCAGCAGCAGCGGCTTGCAGAGCGCGGACAGCCCGTAGCCGACCGCGGCGACGGCCTTGTGGCGGGCGGCGCCGTCGCGGCCGCGGCGGTCGGCGAGGTGGCCGCCGAGGAGCCGGACGAGGGCGCTGAAGCCGTTCTGGAGGCCGTCGAGGAGGCCGAAGCCGAGCGGGGAGAGGCCGAGTCCGGTGAGCAGGTAGAGCGGGAGGACGGCGGAGACCATCTCGGAGGAGATGTCGGTGACCAGGCTGACGGTGCCCAGGGCGAGCACCGCGCCCGGTACGGCGCGCAGGGCGGCGCCCCGCCGCGCCGGCCCGGTGGGGGCCGGCGCGACGGGGGCCTTGGTGCTGCGGGAGTCCGCGACGTACACGGGCGTCAGTTCCAGATGCCGGTGATGTCGTTGGCACCGGCGGAGTTGCCGGCGTGGGCGTTGACGCCGGCCAGGTCCTCCAGGGTGTGCAGCACGTCGTAGTGGTTGTAGTGGGTGGCGGTGCTGCTGCCGGGGGCGACGTGGGCGCCGTAGACCAGGGTGGGGATGCGGTTGCCGGACAGCTTGTTGTCCTCGTCGAAGGTCATGACGAGCAGGCTGTTGTTGGCCTTGGCCCACTGCGCGTAGGCGTCGAGGTTGTTCTGGATCCAGCTGTCGCCGGTGCCGACCGAACAGTCGTGCATGTCGCTGCACAGGTTCGGGATGACGAAGGAGACCTTCGGCAGGGTGGTGAAGTCGGTCGGGAAGGCGTCCATGCCGACCGCGCTGGAGGTGGGGACGTTGCCGAAGCCGAACCACGGGTTGTGCTTCTGCGCGTAGTCGCCGACGCGGCAGTCGGTGGCGCCGACGCCGGGGATGTCCTCGTTGTAGCTGCCCCAGGTCTGGCCGGAGGCGATCAGCTCGGAGGCCAGGTTCGGGCCCTGGAAGGCGCCCGGGTCCACGCAGCTGTCGTCGGTGACGCCCTGGGCGCTGCCGGAGAACAGCATGTAGTAGTTGGGCTGGCTGGGGTGGGTGAGCGCGTAGGACTGGCTGAGCGTGGCACCGCCGGCGACCAGGGTGCCGTTGATGTACGGGGCGTTGGAGCTGCCGATCACCTGGTTGTAGGCGTGGTTCTCCATCACCACGACGACCACGTGGTCGGGGGTGGGCAGGCTGCCGGCCGAGGTGTCGGCGGCGGCGGTGCCGCCGGCGGCCCAGAGGCCGAGCGAACCGGCCACCAGGCCGAGGCCGGCGGCGAGCGCGGTGACCGGGCGGAGCTTGCGCGGGGTGCGGGGGCGTGCGAAGGCCATGGGGTCCTCCGGTGTCGGGGGGCTACGAGCGGAGCCGGGCGGGCTCCGGGCTGGAGCGCCGAACACAGTAGGAGGAGTGGGGTGACGTGTACCCCACAAAAAAGGTAAAGAAAAAAAGAACAGCTCCAGTGTCCCCGGAAGCCGGGGTCACCCGCGCCCCGATTGACCCGTCCGTTCGCGCGTGGTGGGATCGCGGGGGCCCGAGCGGGGCCGAGCGCGAAGGGGTGGGCACGGATGATCGGGATCGTCTCCCTCGGCGGGAGGTGCCGCGCGCTCGCCGAGGAACTGCACGCCGCCTGGCCGGAGAGCAGCGAGCTCCGGCACGCCTCGAACAGCAACTGCTTCGGAGCGCCGGAGGCGGTCGACTACGCGGTCGGCCGGTTCGAGCGGGCGGTCGTCGTCGGGCCCGTCCCGTACACCGTCTCGACGCTGGCCCTGCGGGGCCGGCTGCCGCGCGGCGTCGACCTGCTCTGCCTGGACCCGTACGGCCGCTGGGTGGTCCAGCTGGCCGGCGGGGAGCGCGGCCGGGAGCTGGCCCGGGAGGTGCAGGCCGCCCTCGGCGTGACGCCGGTGCTCGACGAGGCGCCGCCGAGCCCGGAGGACCCGCTCGACGTCCTCACCCCGCACGCCGTCCGGTACCACCGCGCGGGCTCCGCCGCGACCGTCCGGGCCGCGGCGGACGGCAGCCCGGTGCGCCTGGTCACCGAGGTGCCGTACCCGCTGCCCGCGCTGGCGCCGCACATCCGCCCGGACGCGCCCGCGGACGCCCCGGTGCTGCGGATCACCGACCGGGAGGACCCGGGCGGCAGCGACCTGCTGGTCGTCCCGCGCACCCTGGTCGTCGGCATCGGCGCGAGCGGCGGCGCCGAGCCGGAGGAGGCGATGCGGCTGCTGATGGCGACGCTGAAGGAGACCGGCTACCTGCGCACCGCGATCGGCCGGCTGGCCACCGTCGAGGGCAAGGCCGACCACCCCGCGGTGGCCTGGGTCTCGCGCTGCCTGAACCTGCCGGTGGACGAGCACCCGGCAGCGGAGCTGGCCGAACTGACCGTGCCGAACCCGTCCGCGGCGGTCGGGACGGCCGTGGGCACCGCGAGCGTCGCCGAGGCGGCCGCGCTGGCGAGCGCGGACGGCGGCGAACTCCTCGTCCCCAAGCGGAAGTCGGCGGCGGCGACGGTCGCGATCGCCCGGGCCGCGGTGCGCGGACGGCTGGCGCTGGTCGGCCTCGGGCCCGGCGAGCCGGACCTGCTGGTGCCGCGCGCGCTGGCCGAACTGCGCCGCGCCTCCGCCGTGGTGGGCCGGCCGGCGGCCGTCGAGGCGGTGGCCGGGCTGCTGCGGCCGGGCACCCGGCTGATCCCGGTGGAGGCCGCCCGAGCCGACACCGACGCCTCCCGAACCGACAACGACACCGACACCGACGCCCCCCTGGACGCCGCCGGGCGCCCGCTCGACCACCTGGCGGCCGCCGCCCACCTGGCCGCGCACGGGCACGCCGTCGCGCTGGTCGCCCTCGGCGACGGCGCCGACCTCGCCGCGCCGCCCGGCCGGTACGACGTCCACCGCGTCCCCGGCCTGCCGCACCCCCAGCAAGGAGCCACCGCATGACCACGCCCGAACCCGACCTGCGCCACCACGGCGACGCCGAGGTCCGCGCCGACGGCAGCGGCCTGGTCGACCTCGCCGTCAACGTCCGCACCGGCACGCCCCCCGGCTGGCTGCGCGAGCGCCTCGCCGCCACCCTCGGCGACCTCGCCGCCTACCCCGACCAGGGCGCCGCCCGCGCCGCGGTGGCCACCCGGCACGGCCGGCCGGTCGGCGAGGTGCTGCTCACCTCGGGCGCGGCCGAGGCCTTCGTGCTGCTCGCCCGTGTCCTGACGCCACGTCACATCGCCGTTGTGCACCCGCAGTTCACCGAGCCCGAGGCCGCGCTGCGGGACGCCGGGCACCGGGTGCACCGGGTGCTGCTCACCCCCGAGGACGGCTTCCGGCTCGGCGCCGTCCCCGAGGAGGCCGACCTGGTGGTGCTCGGCAACCCGACCAACCCGACCTCGGTGCTGCACCCCGCCGCGGCCGTCGCCGCGCTCGCCCGGCCCGGGCGCACCCTGGTGGTGGACGAGGCGTTCATGGACACCGTGCCGGGCGAGCGCGAGTCGCTGGCCGCCGTCCGCGACCTGCCCGGCCGGGTCGTCGTGCTGCGCAGCCTCACCAAGACCTGGGGGCTGGCCGGCCTGCGGATCGGCTACGTGCTCGGCCCGGCGCCGCTGATCGCCGAGCTCGGCGCGGCCCAGCCGCTGTGGCCGGTCTCCACCCCGGCGCTGGCCGCCGCCGAGGCGTGCAGCGCCCCGGCGGCGCTGGCCGAGGCCGACCGGGCGGCGGCCGAACTGGCACTGTGGCGCGCCTACTTGCTCAAGGGTCTGGCGGCCTTCCCGGCCGTCCGGGTGTACGGCGAGCCGGCCGCCTCGTTCGTCCTGGTCCGGCTGCCGGGCGCGGCCGCCGTCCGGGAGCGGCTGCGCGGGCACGGCTTCGCCGTCCGGCGCGGGGACACCTTCCCGGGGCTGGGCGAGGAGTGGCTGCGGATCGCCGTGCGGGACGAGGCCACCACCGACCGCTTCCTCGACGCCCTGGCCGCCGTGCTCAGTTCAGCCTGAGCTCGTCCCCGACCGCGATCCGCCCGGGTACCAGCACCTGCGCGTACACGCCCGCGCAGGGCAGGGCGGGCATCCCCTCCAGCGGCACCAGCCGGTTCCGCTCGGCGGGGGTGCGCAGCGCCTCCGGGCGGCGCGGCAGCGGGCCGTGCCGCAGGGTGGGTACGGCGCAGCGCGGGGTGGGCACCAGGACGCGCAGCCGCAGCGTCGGGCCGATCGCCAACTCCCGCCCCACCCAGGCGTTCTCGACGAAGCCCTCGCCCTCGGTGCGGATCACCAGGTTCGGCCGGTAGCGCTCGGCCTCGACGCCGACCGCCGCCAGCGTCGAGCTGGTGATCAGGTGCAGCGGGGCGAAGTCGAAGAATCCGCCGTCCGGCGCGGCTCGGCCCAACTCGTTGACGGTGACGTCGACTTCGGCCTCGATGCCGTGCGCCAGCACCTGCTCCGGCACGGCCCGCTCGACGGCGGCGCCGGGCGGCCGATCGGCGATCAGCGTCACCTTCCGGCCGAGCGCCTCGGACAGCTCCGCCTCGTCGACGCGCCGCCCGTCCGGCCCGGTGATCACGGCCCCGCCGCCCCTCGAAGCCGCCGCGTACCCGAGCAGGCCGGCCCACAGCCGCGGGTGCTTGGCACTGGCGACCTTGCCGGTGGCGACGTCGAGCAGCGCCAGCGCCCGGTCGCCGGCCAGGCCGCGCGCGCCCGCCTCCGCCCGTGAAAGCTCCTCCCCCAGCAGCGACTTCACCGGGTAGCGACGAAGCCGCTCCACCGCACCGACGACCATCAGTCCTCCTCCGCCCACTCGCGCAGCGCCGCGAAGTGCAGTTCTTCCAAACCGGTCCGGGGGTCTATCCACAACGGCAGCGCCGGGCCGGGGTGGTGGGCTTCGATCCACTCGATGTCCGGCGGGCCGATCTCGTCGTCCACCCAGACGAACGGGCGCCCGGCCGCCCAGGCGACCACGTCCCGGGTCTTCCAGTGCAGGCCGTCCGGGTCCTCGCCGAACAGGTTCGTCCACGCGATGTACGGCAGCCCGGGCAGCCCGATGCGCGGGCCGATGAAGGTGTTCGCCTCGTCCATCCAGGTGGTCGCCCAGGCCAACTCGTACGGCAACGACAGCAGTTCGGGCCCGTGCCCGGGGTTCAGCCAGACCCGCAGCGGCTTCACCTGCGAACGCGGCGTCGGCGCGTTGCGGGCGACCCAGCTCTCGGGCAGCAGCCGGTGGGTCTCGTAGCCCTCGGGGCGGCGGGTGCCGGGCGCGGCGTACGGGTTGAGCGGCCCGTCCACGTCGATCAGGAGCAGCGGCGGCGTCACGCGGCGGCCCCCGCGGCAGCGGCCCACTCGCGCAGGGCGGCGAAGTCCTCGACGCGCAGGCCGAGCCGGGGGTTGACGTGCAGGGTGAGCGCCGGGGCGGGGTGGTGGGCCGCGATCCACTCGGCGTCCTGCGGCCCGAGTTCGTCGTCCACCCAGACGAACGGGCGCCCGGCCGCCCAGGCGACCACGTCCCGGGTCTTCCAGTGCAGGCCGTCCGGGTCCTCGCCGAACAGCTCCGACCACGCGATGTACGGGAGTTCGGGCAGCCCGAGGAGGGGGCCGATGAGGGTGTTGGCCTCGCCCATCCACGTGGTCGCCCAGGCCAGTTCGTACGGCAGCGACAGCAACTCCCGCCCGTGCGCCGGGTTCAGCCACACCTTGAGCGGCTTCACCTCGCCCTCCGCGCGCCGCGCCTGCCGCTGCGCCCACCAGCTGGGCGTCAGCCGGTGGGCCCGGTACCCCTTGGGCCCGCGCAGCCCGGGCGCGGCGAAGGGGTTGAGCGGTCCGTCCACGTCGAGGAGGAGCAGGGGTTGCGGCGTCATCCCTGAATTCTCGGGCGGCGGAACCGGATTGACCAGCGATTTGCGTGCTCGGGAGGAAGGAACGCCGCAGGCCCTCCCCCGTTCGGGGAAGGGCCTGCGCACACGCACCGGGGTGGATCAGACCTGGCCGGCCTTCTCCAGGGCCGCGCAGCAGGTGTTGATCAGGAGGCGGGTGACGACGTAGGGGTCGACGTTGGCGTTCGGGCGACGGTCCTCGATGTAGCCCTTCTTCTCCACCTCGACCTGCCACGGGATGCGGACCGAGGCGCCGCGGTCCGAGACGCCGTAGCTGTAGACGTTCCACGGGGCGGTCTCGTGCTTGCCGGTCAGGCGGGACTGGATGTCGTCACCGTACTGGTTGACGTGCTCCAGCACGATCTCCTGGGAGGCGCCGAGCGACTCGCAGGCGGTGATGATGGCGTCGTAGCCCTCGCGCATCGCCTTGGTGGAGAAGTTGGTGTGGGCACCCGCACCGTTCCAGTCGCCACGGGCCGGCTTGGCGTCCAGGGTGGCGTCGATGCCGAACTCCTCGGCGGTGCGGTAGAGCAGGTAGCGGGCGATCCACAGGTCGTCCGAGACGGTCAGCGCGTCGACCGGGCCGATCTGGAACTCCCACTGGCCGGGCATGACCTCGGCGTTGATGCCGCAGATCGCCAGGCCGGCGTCGATGCAGCGGTCGAGGTGCAGCTCGACGATCTCGCGGCCGAAGACCTCCTCGGCGCCGACGCCGCAGTAGTAGCCGCCCTGCGGGGCCGGGAAGCCGCCCTCGGGGAAGCCGAGCGGGCGGGAGCCCTTGAAGAAGGTGTACTCCTGCTCGATGCCGAAGATCGACTCCTGCGCGGCGTACTTGCCCTCGACCTCGCGCAGCAGGGCGCGGGTGTTGGACTCGTGCGGGGTGCCGTTCGTCTCCAGGACCTCGCAGAGGACCAGGATGTTGTCGCCACCGCGGATCGGGTCCTTGACGACCTTCACCGGCTCCAGCACGCGGTCCGAGGCGTGGCCCTCGGCCTGGTTGGTCGACGAGCCGTCGAAGCCCCAGGTGGGGATCTTGTCGGCGTTCGGCAGGACGCGAGTCTTGGAACGGAGCTTCGCGGTCGGCTTGGTGCCGTCGATCCAGATGTACTCGGCCTTGATTGCCACGGCTTGTCCCTCGCGTTGCTGGGTGGTGGGTGCCCGCGTAGCGTCGCAAGCCGCCGTTTCCCGGTTGTTCCTCTCGTGTAACGCCCATGTGAACCAACCGTCCGCGTCGGCACGGTCACGGTGCGGGAGTGCCGGGCGCGGCACTCCCGCCTCGACGGGTGCCGTCGGTGCCGTCAGTGCCGGCGGGCGTGCGCGGCGTGCCGGCGCCGGGTGGCCCACAGCGCGGCCGCCCCGCCCGCGACCAGGGCGGCGGCCCCGGCGGCCAGCGGGCCGGTGGCGTCGCTGCCGCCGGTGCTGGCCAGCCGCTCCTTCTCGACCGCGGCCCGCGGCGCGGCCGCGCGCGAGGCGGTGGTGTCGGCGACCGGCTGGGCGGCGGGTGCGGAGCTCGGCGCGGCCGCGGCCGTGGCGGGCGCGGAGGTGGCCGGCGCGGCGGGCTTCTCGCAGCTCACCGAGGCGACGGTGACGGTGCCGGTGACCTTGGCGACGTTCAGGTTGAGCGGGTTCACCTCCACGTGCACCTCCAGCGCGGAGGCCGCGGCGGTGGTCGTGGTGGTGGTCTTCCTGGAGAACTCCACCGAGACGCTGCCGACCGCCGGGACGTCCACCGTGGTCGGCCCGTACAGGCCGAGGGTGACGGGCTTGCCGAGCACGGTCAGCTTGGCGGGCGCGACGACGTTCGCAGTCGGCGCCCCGTCCACTGGGCAGGTGACCTCGGCGCTCATCGCCTCCAGGCCGAGCAGCGCGGTGCCGGTCAGGCCGGGGGCGTTCACATCGGCGTTGACCAGCTTGACGGAGGCCGCGGCGCCCTTGTCGTCGGCGCGGGTGACGGACTTGCCGATGTCGGCCTTGACCAGGGTGACCGGCCGCTGCTGGTCGACGCCGTCCACGGTGGCGGTGAGCACCGATCCTTCGCGCTCGGCCGGGGACTCGACCTTGTTCAGCGCGATGTTCACCGGCACGGCCACCGCGCTGTTCAGCAGCTTGACGTCCAGGGCGAGCTCGGCGGTGACGGCACGCGCCTTGCCCGGCGAGGGCGCCGGCTCGGCCGCCTGGACGGGCGGGGCGGTGAGCAGTGCGCACACCACCGTGGCGGCAGCGGCGGAAACGATTCGGCAGGACGGACGGGAAGACATGGCGGTACCCCCACACACGGCTGAAACGATGAGCCGCCAGTCTTCTCAAACGATCCGTCACATGAGTCACACAGAACGTCATTTCACCCGTTGGAGTGAGATTGACATTCCACGCTGACCCGACTCTGCTACGGACCCGCGTTCCGCCCGGTCAACGGGCTACGGCAGCCGCCAGTCCACCGGCTGCGCCCCCTGCCGCACCAGCAGCTCGTTGGCCCGGCTGAACGGCCGCGAGCCGAAGAAGCCGCGGTCCGCCGACATCGGGCTCGGGTGCACCGACTCGACGGTCGGGACGTTGCCCAGCAGCGGGCGCAGGTTGCGGGCGTCGCTCCCCCACAGGATCGCCACCAGCGGGCCGCCGCGCGCCACCAGCGCCCGGATCGCCTGCTCGGTGACCGCCTCCCAGCCCTTGCCCTTGTGCCCGCCGGGCTTGCGCGGCTGGGTGGTCAGCGCCCGGTTGAGCAGCAGCACGCCCTGCTGCGACCAGGGCGTGAGGTCGCCGTTGGAGGGCTGCGGCAGCCCGAGGTCGGTGCCGTACTCGCGGAAGATGTTGACCAGGCTCGGCGGGATCGGCCGCACCTCGGGCGCCACCGAGAAGCTGAGCCCCACCGCGTGGCCGGGCGTCGGGTACGGGTCCTGCCCGACGATCAGGACGCGGACGTCGGCGATCGGCTGCTGGAAGGCCCGCAGGATGTTCGGGCCGGACGGCAGGTAGGTGCGGCCGGCGGCCACCTCGGCGCGCAGGAAGTCACCCATGGCGGTGATCCGCCCGGCGACGGGCTCCAGGGCGGTGGCCCAACCGGGCTCGACGATCTCGTTCAGTGGACGCGGTGCCATGGGCGTCACCCTATCGGCCTAGACCGACAGCCCGTCACCTCGGATGATCATGCTTTCGCGGTGGCCCCGGCGCACCCCGCCGGCCGCGCCGCCTCAGCCCACCACGCGCCCCCGCAGCACCACCGCCCGCGGGTCCGCCAGCACCCGGACGTCCGCCCGCGGGTCCTCGGCGTACACCACGAAGTCCGCCGGCGCGCCCTCCTCCAGGCCCGGCCGCCCGAGCCACGCCCGGGCGCCCCAACTCGCCGCCGACAGCGCCTCGGCCGGGCTCAGCCCCGCCTTCACCAGCTCCGCCACCTCGTCCGCGACCAGCCCGTGCGCGAGCGAGCCGCCCGCGTCCGTGCCGACGAAGACCGGGATGCCCGCGTCGTGCGCGGCGCCCACCGTGGCGTAGCGGCGCTCGTGCAGCCGCCGCATGTGCGCCGACCAGGCCGGGAACTTGGCCTCGCCGCCGGCCGCGAGCGAGGGGAAGGTGGCGATGTTGACCAGCGTCGGGACGATCGCCACGCCGCGCTCGGCGAAGGCCGGGATCAGCTCCTCGGTCAGCCCGGTGGCGTGCTCCACGCAGTCGATGCCGGCGGCCAGCAGGTCCGGCAGCGACTCGGCCGCGAAGCAGTGCGCGGTGACCCGCGCGCCCTCCTCGTGCGCCGCCGCGATCGCCTCGGCCAGCGCGTCGCCGGGCCAGCAGGCGGCGAGGTCGCCGCGCTCGCGGTCGATCCAGTCGCCGACCAGCTTCACCCAGCCGTCCCCGCGCCGGGCCTCGGCCCGGACGTACGCGGCCAGGTCGCCGGGCTCGATCTCGTGCGCGTAGTTGCGGATGTAGCGGCGGGTGCGGGCGATGTGCCGCCCGGCGCGGATGATCCGGGGCAGGTCCTCGCGCTCGTCGATCCAGCGGGTGTCGGCGGCCGAGCCGGCGTCGCGGATCAGCAGGGTGCCGGCGTCGCGGTCGGTGAGCGCCTGCTTCTCGCTGGTCTCGGCGTCGACCGCGCCGTGCTCGTCCAGGCCGACGTGGCAGTGCGCGTCCACCAGGCCGGGCAGCACCCAGCCGGTCACCGTCCGGACGTCCCCGGCGGTCGGCGGGCGGGTGAAGCTCACCCGGCCGTCCACCACCCAGAGTTCGTCCCGGACGTCCTCCGGACCGACCAGCACCCGACCCCGCACGTGCAGCACCGCGCCATCGCTCATGCCCCGCACTCTAGCGGCGGCCGGGTTCCCTGTAAGCAGCGTCCATGCGGCAGACTCGTTTCCGCACCCACCACCCCGGCGGCGAAAGGCCCAGACGTGAGCGAGCGAAGCGAGCGAGCCATCGAAAGGTGCGCGTGGGTGAATGCCCTCGCCGAGCGGAGCGAGGCGGGCGCATGAGTCCCTACCTCGACCTCCCTCCGCTCAGCGCCGCCGCGTTCGCGGCGATCGAGGACCGGGTGGCCGCTCTGCTGCACACCGAGGCCGACGTGATCGTCACCCAGGGCGAGGCGCTGCTGCCGCTGGAGGCCGCGATCCGCGGCGCCGCGCACCCCGGCTCCACCGCGCTGAACATCGTCACCGGCCCGTACGGGCAGACCTTCGGCAACTGGCTGCGCTCCTGCGGCGCGGACGTCGTCGACCTCACCGCGCCCTTCGACGCCGCGGTGAGCGCCGCGCAGGTCGCCGAGGCGCTGGAGGCGAACCCGGGCATCGACTTCGTCTCGCTGGTGCACGCCGAGGCCGCCACCGGCAACACCAACCCGGTCGCCGAGATCGGCGCCGTGGTGCGCGAGCACGGCGCCCTGCTGATGCTCGACGCGGTCGCCTCCGTCGCCGCCGAGCCGCTGCTCACCGACGCGTGGGGCGTCGACCTGTGCGTGATCGGCGGCCAGAAGGCGATGGGCGGCCCGGCCGGGGTCTCGGCCGTCTCGGTGTCCGAGCGCGCCTGGGCCCGGATCGCCGCCAACCCGGCCGCCCCGCGCCGCTCCTACCTGTCGCTGCTCGACTGGAAGGAGCGCTGGACGGACGCCGGCCGCACCGTCCTGCCGCACGCCCCGGCCCAGTTGGAGATGCTCGCGCTCGGCGCCTGCCTCGACCGGATCGCCGCGGACGGCCTGCCGGCCGTGATCGCCCGCCACCGCGCCGCCTCGGCCGCCACCCGGGCCGGCGTCCGCGCCCTCGGCACGCTCAGCCCGTTCGTCCACGAGGACGCGCACGCCGCGCCGGTCGCCACCACCCTGCGCACCCCGGACGGCGTGGACGCCACCGCGCTCGCCGCCCGGCTCGACCCGGCGCTGCCCGTCCAGCCCGGCGGCGGCGCCCTGGCCGGCTCGATGCTGCGGGTGAACCACTACGGCCCGGCGGCCTCGCCGGAGACCGTCCGCGCCTGCCTGGGCGCCCTCGCGGCCGCCACCGGCGCCGACGCCGCGCCGGCCCTGGCCGCCGCCGACGCCGCCTGGGCGGCGAGCGTCTAGACGCCGCGCAGCGGCCCCGGGAGCGCTCTCCCGGGGCCGCTGCCGTCATGGGGACTCAGTGCCCGCCCGCGTCCACCACCTCGACGCCGCGGATGTTCCGCTCGATCTCCTCCGCCGGCAGCGCGACCGCCAGCGCCCAGTAGTAGATCACCAGCGAGAACACCACCACGACGCCGATGTCGTACCAGAGCCCCAGGTTCCCCTTCGCGCCCACGCCGAAGGTGCCCTGCCAGGAGATCAGGCCCATCCCGACCAGGTAGACCGGCAGCCACTGCCCGGCCCGGAAGTCCATCCGCGGCGCGTTCGGCACGCCCCTGGACGCCGCGTACACCGAGTACCCGCCGAGCAGCACGTACCCGATCACGATCGCCAGGCCGAGCCGCCACAGGGTGTCCCAGCCGGCCCAGTAGATGACCAGGCTCGCCACCGCGAAGGCCAGCGGCGAGATGATCGTGCCGCCGGGCAGGTGGTACGAGCGCTCCATCCCCGGCAGCCGCTTGCGCAGCACCCCGAAGGCCAGCGGCGCGCCCGCGTACATCAGCACCACCGCCGAGGTGATGAAGCCGACCAGCCGCTGCCAGCTCGGGAACGGCAGGAAGCAGAGCACCCCGGCCACCCAGGCGATCAGCAGGCCCAGCCACGGCACCGAACGCTTGTCGGTGTACTGCAGGGCCTGCGGCGCGTAGCCGTTGCGGCTCAGGCCGTAGGTGACCCGCGAGCTGGAGGTGATGTAGACCAGGCCGGTGCCGGCCGGCGAGATCACGGCGTCGATGAACAGGATGGTCGCCAGCCAGCCCAGGCCGATCAGCGTCGCCAGGCCGGCGAACGGGCCGCTGATCCCGGGGTAGGTGAGCGTGCTCCAGCCGCCCTTGAAGGTCTCGGGCGGGAGCGCGCCGATGAACACCACCTGCAGCATCACGTAGACGATCGTGCCGATCACCACCGAGCCGAGCACCGCCCGGGGGATGTCCCGGCGGGGGTTGCGGCTCTCCCCCGCCCACTGGATGGCCTGCTCGAAGCCGAGCAGCGCGAAGATCACGCCGCTGGTGCTGATCGCGGCGAGCACGCCCTTGGCGCCGTCCGGCGCGAAGCCGTGCACGTCGAAGTTGGAGCCGTGGAACTCGGTGATCCCGAAGGCGAAGATGGTCAGGACGGGGACGAGGACCTTCCACACGGTGGCCACGCTGTTGGTGTGGGCGAGCAGCCGCACGCCGAGGAAGTTGATCGCCACGAAGACGCCGAGCAGGGCCGCCGAGACGACGAACCCGGTGCCGGTCAGCGTCAGGTCCTTGTGGTTCAGCAGACCGTCCGCCCAGCTCCAGTGCTGGGCGTAGTTGATCATCGCCTGGACCTCGATCGGGGCGATGGTCGCCGCCTGCAGCCAGGTGAACCAGCCGAACGACATGCCGGCGAACCCGCCGAAGGCGTAGTGCGGGTACCGGGCCGTCCCGCCGGCCACCGGGAACAGGCCACCCAGTTCGGCGTGGATCAGCGCCAGCAGGACGATCGCCAGCGCGCCAATGCCCCAGGACAGCAGCGCCGCCGGGCCCGCGGCCACCGCCGCCTTCTGCGCCCCGAACAGCCAGCCGGAGCCGATGATCGCCCCGACCGAGGCCCAGAGCAGCCCGGCGAGCCCCACCTCCCGCTTCAGCCCGGTGTGCCCCGCGCCGGCGGTACTCGACTTCGTGCTGTGTGCCATGCGCGGCCACCTCTCTCATCGGGGAGAAATCCACCCCGACAGTGCCGCAGCCCCCGCGCCTCCCCACTCCTCGAAACGCCCTCCGACCTGCGCCCTCACCCGAACGGCCGCCACCGGCCGGGGTCTGCGGAACCCGTCCCGGAGATCGGTCCGGCCGCAGCGCGGGTACTGACCGGGGCCGCCGGGGGAGGACACTGGTAGCCGGTCCCGCCCGCACGAGACTTCCGGAGGAACGGTGAGCGCAGCCCCCCTGGACGGCCACCACGACGGCCGCCGCCCCATCGCCCGCACCCAGGACGCCGTCGCCGCCGCCCTGCCCCCGGCCCAGCGGATGGAGTTCTACCGGGAGATGGGCGAGGCCGACGACGAGACGATCGGCGGCGTCCTGCGGCGCTGGTGGCTGCGGGCCGAGCTCTACCGGGATCCGGAGGGCGACCGCATCCACGCCGCCGTCCAGGACGGGACGGCCCCCGGCACCTCCGCCTCGGCCGTCCTGCGGCGCCTCGGCACCCGGTGAGCACGCACGACAGGGGCCCGGACGAGGACGACCCGATCACCCTCTCCCCCGCCGTGGAGGACTTCCTGGCCGCCCCGGACACACCGGCCGACGTCTTCTCCGCCGTCGTCGCCTTCCTGGTCGACCTGCGCGAGCACCCCTTCCCCCACCTGAGCATGCCGGTCCCGGGCCGTACGGGGATGCACTCGGCGCCGCTGCGCCGTGATCTCGGGCTGGTGGAGTACGCGGTGGACGAAGGGCAGGATCCGCCGCGGGTGTACGTGTCCCGGATTCTGCGCGCCGACTGATCTGGTCGGGTCCGCTCAGGACGACGGCACCTCGGCCTGGTGGCGGAAGTCGCGGGCGTGGGCGGCGGCGGCGTCGACGTCCTCGGTGGTCTCGCTGTACATGCCCCACATGCTGCCGTCCGCCCAGTCGCAGACGGCGACGGCCTGTCCCTCCTGGTCGGCGCGGCCGCACCTCATGACGCCGCCGCGGTCGCCGGGGTCGACGCCGTGCAGGTCCGCGAGTTCCTCGCCGTTGGAGCGCTGGCGGTCGACGAGGTCGTCGAGTTCGGAGGACGGCACGAAGATGTGCCGCTCGCCGACGGTGAGGAAGACCATCCGCCGCCGCTCCTCGTCGAGGTACGTGGTGGCCGAGACGCCGGACTGGGAGCCGACCCGGCTCTGCTTGGCCCGGGAGGCCTTCGGGGCGAGCGGCAGCCCGTCGAAGGTCTTCGGCGGCTCGTACCGGTACGCCCCCAGGTTCGCGAAGTTGTCGGCGAAGGCGACGCCGAAGCCGGCCGTACCGAGAACGGCGACGGCGGCGACGGTCGACCACAGCTTGCGGCGGGAGCGCGGCGGCGGGGCGGCGGGGGTGACGTCCACCAGGAGGTCGGCGGGCTGCGGGTGATCGTTTTCTGGCACGCGCAGATTCGAGCAGGTCTGGACCTCCGCGCGCAATGCTTTTCGGCCACCTCTCCCGGCACAGTTTCCGCAGCGTTCACCCGCCCGGCACGCGGATCTCACCGCCGACCGGCAGGCTCCGGCCGCGAGGACGAGTTGGCTGTACAACTCAGCCGCGACGCCCGTGCCGCCCGCCGAGGAGGAGACCCATGACCGAGCCGCTGTCCACGTACTGGCTGCGCGACAACTGCCCGTGCGCCGAGTGCCGGGCGCCGGGGAACGGGCAGAAGCTGTTCCAGATCGACGACCTGCCGGACGACCTCACCCTCGCCGCGAGCACCGAGATCGGCGGCAACCTGGAGGTGCTCTGGTCGGACGGCCACCGCTCCCGCTACCCGCTGGCCTGGCTGCGCGAGGAGCAGGGCGACGACGGCCGCACCGAGCGGGGCAAGCGACTCTGGACGGCCGCGGACTTCCGGCGCGGCCTCCCCGAGGCCGACTGGGCGGCGTACCTGGCCGACCCGGCCGAGCAGGCCGCGGTGCTGTCCGCCGTGCGCCGCAGCGGCTTCGCGGTGCTGCGCGGGGTGCCGGCCGTGGAGCGGCAGGTCCTGGCGGTGGCCGAGAGCTTCGGGTACGTCCGGGTCACCAACTACGGCGAGCTGTTCGACGTCCGGGTCGAGCCCGACCCCAACAACCTCGCCTTCACCAGCGCCGCCATCGCCCCGCACACCGACAACCCGTACCGCGACCCGGTGCCCACCCTGCAGCTGCTGCACTGCCTGGAGAACTCCGCCACCGGCGGCGACTCCGGCCTGGTCGACGGCTTCACCGCGGCCGCGCTCCTGCGGGACGAGGCCCCCGAGGCCTTCGCACTGCTCACCCGCACGCCCGTCCCGTTCACCTTCCGCGACCGCCGCACCGAGCTGCGCGCCGACCGCCCGCTGATCGAGGTCGACGGCTTCGGCCGGATCCGCGAAGTCCGGTTCAACAACCGCTCGTTCGGCACCCTGCGCGGCGGCGCCGCCGACCTGGACGCCTTCTACGCCGCGTACCGCCGCTTCGCCGCGATCACCCTGCGCCCCGAGCTGCGGCTGACCTTCCGGCTCGACCCGGGCGACTGCCTGGTCTTCGACAACACCCGCCTGCTGCACGCCCGTACGGCCTTCGAGCAGGACGGCCGCCGGCACCTGCAGGGCTGCTACGCCGACCTCGACTCGCTCGCCTCCACGCTGGCCGTGCTGCACCGCCGCACCGCCGCGCTGGACGAGCTCGCCGGGCTGTTCGCGGGCGAGGGCGCCGGGGAGTACCTGGGCGAGGAGGTGACCATGGCCGAGCACATGCTGCAGGCCGCCGCCGCTGCCGCGGCGGCCGGGGCCGCGCCGCGGCTGGTCGCCGCCGCGCTGCTGCACGACGTCGGGCACTTCTTCGACGAGCACGGCCACGACGCCTCGCACGGACGGGACTTGATGCGGGGCCGGGACAACCGCCACAGCGACACCGGCGCCGCCTGGCTGGCGCAGTGGTTCGGCCCGGAGGTCACCGAGCCGGTCCGGCTGCACGTCGCCGCCAAGCGCTACCTGTGCGCCGTCGAACCGGGCTACCGGGAGCGGCTGTCCGAGGCGTCCGAGTACACCCTCGCGGTCCAGGGCGGCCCGATGGACGACCGGCAGGCCGCCGGGTTCGCCACGCTCCCGGGCGCCGCCGACGCGGTGGCCGTCCGCCGCTGGGACGAGCGGGCCAAGACGGCCGGCGCCGAGGTGCCCGGCTTCGAGCACTACCGCCCGCTGCTCGCCTCCCTGATGCGCTGACCAGGGGCCCTCGGCCGGGGCGGGGGCGTCAGTCCCCGTCCCGGGCGTGCCGCGAAAGCGCCGACGTGGCCAGCGAGTTGTGCACGCTGAAGGCCACCGTCCCGGGCAGGTAGCGGTCCTGGGACCACTCCACCGGGGTGCCGGTCGGGTCGGTGGTGCGCCGCCGCTCGCGCAGCAGCGGGCCGCCGCGGCGGCAGCCGAGCAGCCGGGCGTCGACGGCGTTGGCCGTCACCACGTCGATGGTGTGGTCGGCGTCGGTGAACAGGATGCCGTGCTCGCGCAGCACTTCGGTGTGCGAGACCACGTCGGTCGGCAGCTCGGCGACGATCTCGCCGACCCGCGGCGGGTAGATGGTGCGCTCGACCATCACCGGAGTCCCGGACAGCGTGCGCAGCCGCACCGTCACGTACACCTCGGCGCCCGGCTCCAGCCGCAACTGCTCGCACTCGGCGGCATCGGCCGGGCGGCGGACCAGCGAGTCCAGGATGCCGCCGGGCTCCTCGCCCATCGAGTACGCCCAGTGCGTGAAGCTCAGCAGCTCGGAGAAGCTCTGCACCCGGGCCCCGCCGAGCACCACCCGCCGGGTGCCGCGCCGCGAGGTGACCAGCCCGTCCGAGCGCAGCACCGCGAGGGCCTGACGGACCGTGCCGCGGGAGACGCCGTACTTCTCGGCCAGCGCGCCCTCGGCGGGCAGCCGGCCGGCCTCCCCGTACGCCCCGGTGGTGATGGCCTCGCGCAGGTCGGCGGCGACCTTCCGGTACAGGGCGGCGCCGCGCTCCGCGGCCGGGGCCGGGCGCCCGGGCTCAAGTGCCACGTCAGTCAATGTCCCTCCTGGGGCGGTGTCCTGCGCAGCCGTACCGGCGCGGACAGCCCGACCTTATCCCGCTGCGCGATTCGAGCATCGCACCGAACGGATCGCGCGCAGATGGCTGGATTCCACCGTTCCCGCAGCCGACCCCGGCTCTGAGCCGTCCGTTCACCTTCCCGTCACCGGGTTCCTGGTTACTTACCTCCGTCAGCGAAGTTGGCTAGTCAACTCGGACGGATCCGAACTCACCTCGGACCGCTCCGGACCCGCCGCTCGCCGGATCCCCCGATCCCGACGCCTCTCCCTTGCTGCAGAACCCAGCAAAGCCCCCTTCTCAGGAGACTGACCCGTGACCGTGCACCGCGCCCGCACCGCCGCCATCGCGGCTGTACTGACCGCCGCCGCACTCTCGCTCACCGCCTGCGGTTCCGCCGGCTCCTCGTCCGCCAAGGCCGGCTCCAACGACGTGTCCGGCGGCGGCAAGAGCGCCAAGACCGCCACCTCCGCCGCCGACCTGGGCGGAATGGACGCCCTGGTCGCCGCCGCCAAGAAGGAGGGCAAGCTGCACGTCATCACGCTGCCCAAGGACTGGGCGAACTACGGCAAGCTGATGGACGGCTTCAAGGCCAAGTACGGCATCGAGATCGAGGACGAGAACCCGGACGGCTCCAGCCAGGACGAGATCAACGCGATCACCTCCCGCAAGGGCCAGGACCGCGCCCCCGACGTCGTCGACCTGGGCGCCGCGTTCGCCACCTCCGGCGCCAAGCAGGGCCTGTTCGCCCCGTACAAGGTCGCCGACTTCGACAAGATCCCGGCCACCATGAAGGACGCCGACGGTCTGCGCTACAACGACTACGGCGGCTACATCTCGATCGCCTGCGACGCCAAGAAGGTCTCGGCCTGCCCGAAGACCTTCGCCGACCTGCTGAAGCCCGACTACAAGGGCATGGTCGCGCTGAACGGCAACCCGACCAAGGCGAACGCCGCGTACAGCGCCGTCATGGCCGCCGCCCTGGCCAACGGCGGCTCGCTGGACAACATCCAGCCCGGCATCGACTTCTTCGGCAAGCTGAAGCAGGCCGGCAACTTCAACCCGGTCGAGGTCACCCCGGCGACCATCGAGAAGGGCGAGACCCCGATCTCCATCGACTGGTCCTACCTGAACACCGGCTACGCCGACAAGTTCAAGGACAAGGGCATCGACTGGCAGGTCGCCATCCCGTCCGACGGCGTCTACGCCAACTTCTACAACCAGGCCATCAACAAGGACGCGCCGCACCCGGCCGCCGCCCGCCTGTGGGAGGAGTACCTCTACAGCGCGGAGGGCCAGAACGGCTTCCTGGGCGGCTACGCCAACCCGGCCCTGTTCGACGCCATGAAGGCCGCCGGCACCCTGGACGCGACCCTCGCCGCCAAGCTGCCGGCCGTCGAGAAGCCCTTCACCACCTTCCCGACCGACGACCAGACCACGGCGGCCAAGAAGGTCGTGACCGAGAACTGGGCCAAGGCGATCTCGGGCTGATCTGACTCATGACTACGGCTCCCACCCCGGTGCCGGCCCCCGCCTCCGCCGCCCAGAGCGGCGGGGGCGCCCCCGGCCCCGCCACCCCCACCACGGCCTCGGCCCGCACCGCCAAGGCTCCCCGCCCCGGCCGCCGCCGGGCCGGCGGCAGCCGCGCCTGGCTCGCCGCCCTCCCGCTGATCCTGTTCTTCGTGATCGGCTTCGGCCTGCCCGCCGTCGCGATCGCCATCGGCGCGTTCACCACCTCCTCCGACGCCCCGGACGGCGGTGGCACGTTCACCACCGACAACATCACCGGCTCGCTGCAGGGCGCCTACTGGACGGCCCTGTGGGGCAGCGTGAAGCTGTCGCTGCTGACCGCGCTGATCGCCACCGTGGTCGGCCTGCCGCTGGCCCAGGCCGTGGCGACCTCCCGCCACCGGGTCTTCCGCGAGGCCGTGATGTCCGCCTCCGGCGTGCTCGCCAACTTCGGCGGCGTCCCGCTGGCGTTCATGTTCGTCGCCACCCTCGGCAACGCCGGCGAGGTCACCAGGAAGCTCGGCCTGACCAAGCACGGCTGGAGCCTCTACACCTTCTCCGGCCTGTCGGTGGTCTACCTCTACTTCCTGGTCCCGCTGATGGTCATCACCATCACCCCGGCCCTGGAGGGCCTGAAGACCCAGTGGCGCGAGGCCGCCGCCAACAACGGCGCCACCTCGGTGCAGTACTGGCGGCACGTGGCGCTGCCCGTCCTGCTGCCCTCGCTGCTCGGCGGCTTCGTGCTGCTGTTCGGCGCCTCCTTCGCCGCGTACGCCACCGCCGAGGCCATGGTGGGCAGTTCGGTGCCGCTGATCTCGATGCAGATCGGCGACGCGCTGTCCGGCAACGTCCTGGTCGGACAGGGCAACCTCGCCCTCGCCCTCGGCCTCGACATGATCGTGGTCGCCTGCCTGGTGATGGCCCTGTACCTGCCCCTTCAGCGCCGGAGTGCCAAGTGGCTCGCCTGATCAATCGCATCCGCTTCGGCCGCGGCCTGGTCCTGCTGATCTGCGGGACCTACTTCGCGGTGCCGATGGCCGCCTCGCTGTGGTTCAGCATCGACGACAACAAGGGCGGGACCACCTTCCGCGCCTACACCGAGCTGCTGAACGCGCCCGGCTTCACCGACAGCCTGGTGCTCAGCCTCGAACTGGCCGGCGTCACCGTGGCCGTGCTGCTGCTCCTGCTCGTGCCGGCGGTGCTCGCCGCCCGGCTCGGCGCCCCGAAGCTGCGCCCGGTGATCGAGGTGATGTGCTCGATGCCGCTGGTCGTCCCCGTCGTCGCGCTCACCACCGGCATCATCGGCGTGCTGCGCTGGGGCCCGGACTACCTGCAGGACACGCCGTTCTTCCAGACCATCGTGGCGATCCAGGACCCGGGCTTCCCGATCGTCCTGATCATCGCCTACGTGCTGATGGCGCTGCCGTTCGCCTACCGGGCGATCGACTCCGGCCTGCGCGGCGTGGACGTGGTCACCCTGGTCGAGGCCGCCCGCAACTGCGGCGCCGGCTGGCTGCGCGCCGTCTTCACCGTGGTGCTGCCGAACCTGCGCAGCGCGCTGCTGAACGCGGCCGTGCTCACCGTCGCCCTGGTGCTCGGCGAGTTCACCACCGCCTCCATCCTCGGCTTCGCCCCCTTCTCGGTGTGGATCAACTCCAACGGCAAGAGCGACGGCCAGATGTCCGTCGCGGTCTCGATGCTCAGCCTGCTGATCGTCTGGCTCGTCCTGCTGCTGATGTCCGCCGTCGGCCGCGGCCGCAAGACCGCCCGGTCCTGAACCACCCCACGCTTTCCAGGAGTTCCCAGTCATGACCACGGCCACCGCCACCGCCGGCGGCGTCGCGCTCGCCCCCGGCAGCGCCACCGTCGAGTTCCGCTCGCTGCGCCGCTCCTTCGGCGCCACCACCGCCCTCGACGGCCTCGACCTGACCGTCCACCCCGGCGAGCTGCTCGCCCTGCTCGGCCCGTCCGGCTGCGGCAAGACCACCGCGCTGCGCATCCTGGCCGGCTTCGAGCAGCACGACTCCGGCGAGGTGCTGGTCGACGGCAAGGACATCACCTCGATCCCGGCGCACAAGCGCGACGCGGGCATGGTGTTCCAGTCGTACAGCCTCTTCCCGCACCTGACCGCGCTCGACAACGTCGCCTTCGGGCTGCGGATGCGCGGCACCGGCAAGGCCGAGCGCCGCAAGCGCGCCCAGGAGCTGCTGGAGCTGGTCGGCCTGCCGCACCGCGCCGAGCACTACCCGCACCAGATGTCCGGCGGCCAGCAGCAGCGCATCGCGCTCGCCCGCGCCCTCGCCCTGCAGCCGCGCGTGCTGCTGCTCGACGAGCCGCTGTCCGCACTGGACGCCAAGGTCCGCCTGCAGCTGCGCGAGGAGATCCGCCGCCTGCAGCAGGAGCTCGGCATCACCACCCTGTTCGTCACCCACGACCAGGAGGAGGCGCTGTCGATGGCCGACCGCGTCGCGGTGCTGCGCGCCGGCCGGCTGGAGCAGTGCGCCACCCCGTCCGAGCTGTACGGCCGGCCGGCCACCGCCTTCGTCGCCGAGTTCGTCGGCACCATGAGCCGCATCCCGTGCGCCCGCACCTCGGAGGGCGTCGAGGTGCTCGGCCGCCGGCACGCCGTGGACGGCGAGATCCCCGCCGACGGCGAGCTGCAGGTGCTGGTCCGCCCGGAGAACGTCCTGCTGGCGCCGAGCGAGAACGGCCCGGCGCTGGTGGTCAACGCGTCCTTCCTGGGCGCCGTCACCCGGCTCACCGTCCGCCTCGACGACGGCACCGAGGTCAAGGCCGACCTGCCCACCGAGGCCACCGCCGCGCTGCCGGTCGGCTCCCGGGCCGAGCTCACCCTCCCGCAGCGCCCGGTGCTGGTGGACCGCCGTCCCGCCTGACAGCCGCGCCGCGCGCTCTGCGAGAATCTCCGAAGCTGAATCATCCGAAGGTACCGCCATGCCTGAGTCCGCCCTGCCCGCATCCGTCCCGGCCGCATCCACCCCGGCCGCGCCCGCCGTGCTGCCCGCCGCCGTCCTGTTCGACATGGACGGCACCCTGGTCGACACCGAGCAGCTCTGGTGGCAGGCCGCCGCCGAGCTCGCCGAGGAACTGCGCCACCCGCTCACCGAGCAGGACGCCCCGGAGGTGCTCGGCCAGGCCGTCGAGCACACCGCCGCCCACCTGCACAAGGTCAGCGGCACCGAGCTGAGCGAGGCCGAACTCGCCGCCCGGCTCGGCGATTCCTTCGCCGGGAAGGTCGCCGCCGAGACGGTGCCGCGCCCCGGCGCGCTCGCCCTGCTCGCCGCGCTGCGCGACGCCGGCGTGCCCGCCGCGCTGGTCTCCGCCTCCCCGCGCCGGGTGGTCGACCTCGTCCTGTCCGCCATCGGCCGCGACTGGTTCGCCACCACCCTGGCCGCCGAGGACACCCCGCGCACCAAGCCCCACCCGGAGCCCTACCTCGCCGCCGCCGAACGGCTCGGCCTGGACCCGACCGTCTGCCTCGCCGTCGAGGACACCCCGACCGGCGTCGCCTCCGCCAGCACGGCCGGCTGCGCCGTGCTCGCCGTGCCGTCCACCGACGTCGTGATGCCGGCCGGCGGCCGGATCACGCTGCTCGCCAGCCTGGAGCAGGCCGACCTCGCGCTGCTCGGGAAGCTCTCCACCGCCCCCGTCGATTGATCCGCCCATGCCCTACGTCCTGCTCGCCCTCGCCATCCTGAGCGAGGTCTGCGCCACCAGCTGCCTCAAGCTCACCGAGGGGTTCACCCGCCTGTGGCCCAGCCTCGGGGTGGGGATCGGCTACGCGCTGTCCTTCTTCCTGCTCGGCCGGGCGCTCAAGCACATCCCGGTCTCGATCGCCTACGCGGTCTGGTCCGGGGCCGGGACGGCGGCGGTCGCCGGGATCGGCGTGGTCGCCTTCGGCGAGCAACTGGGCCGGCTGCAGTACCTGGGGCTCGCGCTGGTGATCGTCGGCGTGGTCGTGCTCAACCTGAAGAGCAGCCACTGACGACACGTCAACTGCCGTGCCGGAGGGGGTGGTCGAACATTTCGACCACCCCCTCCGGCACCTTCGCCTACCGTGGCCCCATGACCGATCCGCGTCCGCACCACTACCGCTTCGCACACCGCGAACTCGCCCGCCAGGTCCTGGAGTACGGCCCCCGGCTGGCCTCGCCCACCCCGGACGGCGGCAGCCTGCTGCCCGTCATCGTCGGCATCTGGGAGGACTACGGGCAGACCCTCCCGCCCGAGCACCGGCTGCCCAGCCACGGCCTCGACTGCCGCCACCTGCAGATCGACGGCCACAACATGCTGCTGGTCACGCTGCCCACCCCGACCGGCGCCGCCGAGGCTCACTTCGTCGCCGCGGTGCACCCCAAGGGAACGAAGAAGGTCCGCTACCTCACCCTCGAACACGCCGTCAGCCCGTTCGACGGCAGCCCCGGCACCGTCCTCGGCGAGTGGGACGCCAAGGGCCACATCAACTACGGCCAGGGGCCCTCGCCCGTCGCCGAGCTGTTCGTCGCGGCCGTGATCGAGAAGGTCGCCCCGAAAAAGCGCGGCTTCTGGCGCCGCTGACGCCATGCGCGCAGCGAAGGCGGGCCCGGCCCCGGCCGACCGAAGGCGCCTCCGCCTGCGGTGCCGGCCGGGCCGGAGCCGCCGACGACCCGGGCTCGCGCGCGGTCGGTGATCGGCTCACCGTCCGCTACCACCCCGCGGGCGTCGCGCAGGCGCACTACCCGAAGGACATCGACCACTCCGGGGACGTGGCGGACGCCCTCGGCCTCAACGCGGCCCCGATGGCCCTCGGCGTCGCGGCCGGCGTCGCGGGCGTCCGCAGAGCGGGCGGCGAGGCCTGACGGCTACCCCCGCAGCACCCGGGCCCGGAGGAAGTTGCGCCGGCCGAAGTTGGGCTCGTCGACGGCCGTCAGCTCGTCGACCCGGAAGCGGTAGAGCGCCGCCGCGCCGCCGCCGGTGAGGAACTGCCGCCGGGTGTCCTCGTCCTGGGCGAAGGTCGGGAACCGCCCCTGGTACGCCGCGAACGCCGCCTCGGCCTGCCGCCCCCAGGCCTCGCCGGCGCTGCCGGTGAGCTGGAGCCCGCGCAGCTGCTCGCCGAAGACGGGCGGCGGGAGGAAGACGGTGGCGGCGGCCCGGGCCTCCTCGGCGAGGTGGTGGCTGTGCCGGGTGGCGCGCTCGCTGACGAAGTACAGGACGAGGTCGTCGTCGTGGGCGAAGAAGGCCAGGTTGGCGTGCGGCCCGCGCTCGTGGCCGGCGGTGGCGAGGGTGAGCACGATGGCCTCGCCGAGCAGCGCCTCGACGCCCTTCTCCGGAGAGTCGCCCGGCCAGTCCCCCTGCGTGATGTCGAGTCGGTACGGCATTCGGCGCTCCCTCCGCTGGCAGGCCCGGCACTCGCGCCCCGGGCACGACTGAGCCGGGCGGGCACCCCCGTCGAGGGGCGCCGCACCCGGCTCACATGCTCCACCCGCCGTCCGAAACCGGACAAGGCGAGCGGCGGAATCAGTACGACCGCGTCCCGGGGGCCGCGTACCCGCGCGCCACCACCGGCAGCTCGCCGGGGCCCAGCAGCGGGCGCAGCGCGCCGGCCCGCAGCTTGTCGACCAGCGGTGCGCAGCGCCCGGCCAGCGGCGCCAGGATCAGCGCGACCAGGGTGCCGACCAGCGCGCCGACCACGACGTCGTGCGGGTAGTGCACGCCGACCCAGACCCGGGAGGCGGCCATCAGCGCGGCGAAGACGGTGGCGACGACGCCGAGCCGCCAGCTCACGAACCAGAGCGCGATCGCGGCGGCGAAGGCGATCACCGAGTGGTTGCTCGGGAAGGACCAGTCACCGGCGGCCGGGCAGGTCTCCAGCGCGAGGCTGCCGTGGATCTGCGCGCAGGGCCGGAGTTCCTCGACCTGGCCCTTGAGGACCGAGTTGGCGACGTACGCGACGACCACGATCACCGGCGAGGCCAGCACCTTGGCCATGGTCGCCGAGTCGGCGCCGCGCGCCCGCCACCAGGCGTAGAGCATGAAGACGGCGAACAGCCCGAGGCCGAGCGCCGACCAGACCTTGATCACGTCGTTGAGCCAGTGCGGGGCGGACTGCACCCACTTGTTCACCTGCGTGTAGACGCTGCCGTCGATGCCGCTGCCGTCGTACACAGCGAGAGCCCGAGAGGACATCACACGTCACCTCCGTGACGGCGCGCCGAACGGGCGCGGAACAGTTCGATAACGATGGGGAGCACGGAGACAACTACTACCAGACCGATGATCGGCAGCAGATATCGGTCGATGCTGGGCACCGACGACCCGAGCCCGTACCCGGCCAGCACGACGCCGACGGTCCACACCGCCCCGCCGGTCACCTGCCAGAAGGTGAACGAGCGAGCGGGCACGCCGAGTACGCCGCAGAGCGGATTCAGCACCGTCCGGACCACCGGGATGAACCGGGCGAGCACGATCGCCTTGCCGTGCCCGTACTTCGCCAGCAGCTCCTCGGCCCGCCCGACGCCCTCCAGCAGGCTCCTGCGCTTCGTCCGGGCGAGCAGCGCCCGCCCGCCGCGGCGGCCGATCAGGTAGCCGACCTGGGCCCCGGCCAGCGCCCCGACCAGGGCGGCGGGCAGCACCTGCCACAGGTGCAGCCGCGGGCCGCTGGTGGCGCCGGGCACGCAGAGCAGGCCGGCCGTGAACAGCAGCGAGTCGCCGGGCAGGAAGAAGCCCACCAGCAGGCCGGTCTCGGCGAACAGCACGACGGCGATGCCGAGCGCGCCGAAGGCGGTGAGCAGCGAGGACGCGTCCAGGGGATTCACCGCGAGGTGGACCGCGTCGACAGGGAACTGGAGCAAGGCTGGCGGACCTCCCGTACGTTGGGGGGCGGTCCTCCGCAGTTCCCGGCAGGACCGACCCGCACCGTCTACAGTTGCGTAGACGGTCTACATGACTGTAGACGAAACCTGGAGGAAGCGCCGCCATGTCCGACGTACCGTCCGCCCGCCGGCCCGCCGGGGAGCTGGAGGCCGAGGTGCTGGCCGCGCTCTGGTCCGCGAGACAGCCGATGACCCCGCAGGACGTCCAGGCCGCCCTCGGCCGCGACCTCGCCCGCACCACGATCGCCACGATCCTGGCCCGGCTGCACGACAAGGGGACGCTGATGCGCACCCGGGCCGGCCGCGCCTACGCCTACACCCCGACCGTCCAGGACACCGCCGGCCTCGCCGCCCGCCGGATGCACACCGAGCTCGGCCGCGAGGCCGACCGCTCCACCGTGCTCGCCCGCTTCGTCTCCGACCTCTCCGCCGAGGACGAGCAGCTGCTGCGCGACCTCCTCGGCGGCGACGGCACCGGCCCCGGCCCCGGAAGGGCGGCCGCACCGTGATGTTCGCCGTCTGGGCCCCGCTGCTGCTGCCCTTCCTGGCCGCGCCCCTGGCCCGCCGCCTCGCCGAGGCGCTGCCGCCCCGGGCCGCCGCCTGGATGCTGGCCGGCACCGCCGCCGTGCTGGCCGGCGGCACCCTCTGCTCGCTCGGCCTGCTCGCCACCGCCGGGCTGCTGCACCTGCCGCCGGTCGCCGCCCTCGGCCACCTGTCGCTGCCCTGGCTCACCGCGGCCGCCCCCGACGCCCCGCTCGCCGCCGCCGCGGCCGGGCCCGTCCTGGCCGCCCTCGCGGCGCTCGCCGTGCGCACCGCCCGGCGCCGGCAGCGGGACCTGCGCACCGCCCGGGCCGCGCTGCCCGACCACCCGGGCCTCACCGAGGCCCCGGGCCCGACCGCCGCACCGCACCTCCCCGAGGCCCCAGCCGCCCCGGCCGTGCGCCCCCGAGGCGCCTCCGTGCGCCGGGCGCGCACCGCGCAGCAGACCGCCGCCCGGCAGCTCCGCGCGCTGCTGCGGCCCGCGGAGCCCCCGCTCGCCGTCCTGGACGACGAGCGCGCCGACGCCTTCGCCCTGCCCGGCCGTGCGCAGCTACCCGGCCGCCCCGGCGAGCCCGGCCGGATCGTGGTCACCGCCGGCATGCTGCGCGCCCTGGACGGGCCGGAGCGGGCCGCCCTGCTCGCCCACGAGCGCGCCCACCTGAGCGCCCGCCACCACCTCTTCCTCGCGCTCGCCGAGCACGCCGCAAACCTCCACCCGGCGCTCCGCCCGCTGCGCGCGCCCCTCGGGTACCACCTGGAGCGCTGGGCCGACGAGGTGGCCGCCGCCCGGGTCGGCGACCGCGCCGTGACCGCCCGCGCGGTCGGCCGGGCCGCCCTCGCCGCCAGCCGCTCGCCCTGGCCGGCCCGCCCCCGGCTGGTCGCCGCCGCCCACTCCGGGCCCGTCCCGCGCCGCGTCGCCGCCCTCCTCCAGCCCCGCCCGGCCGCCGCCCCCGGCACCCGCCGCCGCGCCGCCGCCCTGGCCCTCGCCGCCTGCCTGGCCCTGAGCGCCGCCGCCACCCTGGAGGCCACCGCCGACCTGCACCACACCGTCGAGGCCGCCCAGCACGAACCCGGCGCACACGGCTAGATCCCGTGCCGCTCGGCACGCCCCGGAAGCCCGGGTGTGCCGAGTTGGCAGACCCCATCCCCAGAAACGCACCGCACCCGTACGCTTTCGTCAGCGCGTCGGCCCCGGCGCGACCTCGGACGGCGCTGAGGAGCGAGGCGAGTGCGGCAGACCGGACGGCAGTCCCGACGGCCAGAGCGCCGCACCCCGCCGACCGCGGCGGAACTGGCCAAGGTGCACGAGCGCACCCTCGCCGACGCCGCCGCCCGGGAACTCGCCCAGCCCGCCTTCGCCGACCGCGGCAACGCCGAGCCGGGCAGCCCCGGCGCCCTGCTGGAACCGCGCCCCGAGATCGGCGACTCCTGGGCCCGGCTGCGCCGCCTCGGCCTCGACCCGGACACCGGCATCGCCACCGTCCACCACCTCGGCCCGGCCGAGCTCGAACACCGCCGCCGCGCCAGCGGCCTGGACACCGTCATGCCAGTGCTGCGCGACACCGTGCTCCAGCCGGTCGCCCAGGCCCCGCTGATCCTGGCGATCGCCGACGCCGAGGGCCACGTGCTCTGGCAGGAGGGCGAGCGCGGCCTGCGCCGCAGCGCCGAGCGGATCGGCTTCCTGACCGGCGCCAAGTGGAACGAGGAGAGCGTCGGCACCAACGGCATCGCCGCCACGCTGCGGGCGCAGCGCCCGATGCAGGTCCACTCCTCCGAGCACTACCTGCGCAGCCACCACTCCTGGACCTGCGTGGCCGCGCCCGTCCACGACCCGGGCACCGGGCGGCTGGTCGGCGCGATCAACCTGAGCGGTCCCGCGCACAGCGTCCGCCCGTACCTGCTGCAGCTCACCGCCACCGCCGCCCGGCTCGCCGAGACCGAGCTGCGCGCCCAGCGGCTGGAGGCGCTGCACCAGCTCCGCACCCTGGCCGCGCCGCTGCTCGCCCGGGTCGGCGGGCCCGCCCTGGTCGTCGACTCGGCCGGCTGGACGGCGGCCGCGGCCGGGCTGCCCGCGCCGGACCGGCTGCGGGTGCCCAGCCAGGGCTGGGCCCCGGCGGCCGTGCACTGGGTGCCGGGCCTCGGCGAGTGCGTCCTGGAGCCGCTCGCGGACGGCTGGCTGGTGCGCCCCGTCCGCCGCCCCGGCCCGGACGGCTCCGGCAGCGACGGCGCGGGGGCGGACGGCCTCGGCGCGCCGAGCACCGAGCGGGCCGAGGGCGCCCGGCTGCGGCTCGACCTGCGCCGCCCGGACCGCCCCGAACTGTCCGTCCGGGGCGCCGCCGACAGCTGGTCGCACCCGCTCAGCCCGCGCCACGCCGAACTGCTGCTCCTGCTCGCCACCGCCCGCGACGGCAGCACCGCCGCGCAGCTCGCGGACGCGCTGTTCGGCGACCCGGCCCGGACGGTCACGGTGCGCGCCGAGCTGTCCAGGCTGCGCCGCTACCTGGGCGGGCTGCTGGCCCACCGGCCGTACCGCTTCGCCGAGTCGGTGCTGGTGACGGTGGACGGCCCGGAGGACCCGTACGACCTGCTGCCGTCCTCCTCGGCCCCGGCCGTGCGGCGGCTGCGGGCCGCGCTGGCGGCGGGCACCGTCCGGCTGCCGGGGGCCGCGCCGTCCGCCGTCCCGCGGCCTCGGGCCCGGGGGCGCGGGGCTCAGCAGCCGCCGTCGAGCAGCGCGGCCAACTGGGCGTCGGTGGGGCCGCAGTCGCGCTCCTGCTCGACGGAGACCAGCCCGTAGGTGCGCTCCAGCCAGTTCCGCACCCGGGGCATCGAGGCCTCCAGCAGGGCGCTGCCGTGCGGGGATTCGAGCGCCAGGTGGAGCGTCGAGCCGTGGCAGGGGCAGTAGGCCGGCCACAGCTTGACGTCGCCCTGGCCGCTCAGCATGCGCAGGCCGTCGCGCAGCAGGTCGCGGGAGAACACCCAGTCCGCCTCGTCCGGGCGCCCCAGGTGGAAGGTCAGCAGCACCTCGTACGGGCGGGCGGCGTCGAACCGGAACCGGGTGCGCACCTCGCCGACCACTTCCTCGCCCAGCGAGATCCGCAGCATCAGCACCTCCTCCACCGCCGCCGGAGCGGCGGTGGAGCCCTCCCCATCGCCGCCCGTGGGGGTGGCGGCGAGGGGTGCACTGGAGGCTGCGGACAGCGGGTCGGGCGGCATGACGGTCTCTCCGGGAACGGCGTGGATTGACCTCAGCCTGCGTCACCGGGGCCCGGCGGGCAAGGGTTGCAAGGGGGTTGCAATCACCACCGGTCGACCGGTTCCGCCGCCGGTCGGAGTTATCAGACGGACCGTCAACTCCCTTCCCGTGAACGAATGTCCATGAAGTGGATGGAACCCGTCCACCGTTCGGCCACCCGCTGGTACGCTCTCCCCCTCCCGGCGCGGGAGAGCGGCCCGCCCTGCCCGAACGGCCGGGCACGGGACGCCCCGCGGTGCGTGGGAGAATGCTGCGACGCGACGGCGACTTCGGGGAGGGAGGGGTCCGGTGGCAGGTCCCGAGGACACCGTGCGGGACGTGCGGGACGTGCGGCACGAGCCCGCGCAGCACGGCCGGCACGGGCGGCCGCGTCCGTTCGGCGGCCGGTTCCGGCTGCCCACCCTGCGCTTCTCCGGCGCCGCGATGGCGATGTCCACCGTGGTCGGCATCAGCATCGCCACCACCCTCCTGCTGAACGAGCAGCAGGGCATCGGCCGCCGGGCCGGCGTCGCCCGGGTCGGCACCACCCCGCCGCCCGCCCCCAGCGCCACCGACCGGACCGAGGCCACCGAGGCCACCGACGAGCAGGGCCAGGTCCGGCTGCCGTCCGGCGCGCCCTCGACCCACCCCGGCCACCGCCCCGTCAAGGGCCCGGCGGCGGCCGGCGACCGGCCCGCGGACCGGCCCACTCCGACCGTGCCGCCGACCGGCGGGCAGACCTCCGTGCACGACGCCCCCGGCCACGACACCCCGCTCGCCGGGGCGCAGAGCACTCCCCAGGGCCCGCAGCCGCCGAGCACCCCGCCCGGCGCCGGAGCGGCCATGCCCTCGGACACCGCGTCGCCCTCCGCCTCCGTCTCGCCCCCGCCGCCCGCCCCCGCGGCGCGCCCGCACGCCGCCCGGCCGCTCGCCCCCGGGCCGCTGCCCGGCGCCACCGCACCCACCGCCCCGACGCCCCCGACGCCCACGGCACCCACGACGCCCTCCGCGCCGGACGCGCCGGACGCCGTCGACCACCCGGCCGACGCCGCCGACGACGACACCGCCCCCGGGCTGACCGGCGTCGCCCGGCGCACCCCGCTCGGCCCGGACGGCCTGCGGCACCGGCTCGACCTGACCGTCGCCGAGCCGGTCACCGCTCTACAGGCCGAATTCCGGCTCGCCCCGGGCGAGTCGGCCCCCGGCAGCGGCTCGGCCTGGACCGACCTGCCGGGCGCCGTGGTCACCGCCCAGCAGGAGCGCGGCACCCTGGTGTACCGCTTCACCACCCCGCCCGGCACCGACGTCCGGCCCGGCCGGTACGGCTTCACCGTGCACGGCGGCCGCCCGGCCGCACCGGCCGCCACGGCCACGGCGGCTCCAGGGACTCCGACTGCTCCGGGGGCTCCGACTGCTCCGGCGGAGAGCTGGAACGCCGCCGCCTTCGGCATCCACCACCCCCGGGCGGTCGCCGCCCTCGGCGGCTTCGCGGCACCCGCGCCACGGCCCGCCACCCGCTGACCCCCCGGCAGCCCGTCAGCCCGGCAGCCCGGCAGCCCGCCCGCCCGACGATCCGACAGGTCACCGCCCCCGGCCGGGCTCATCCCGGCACGGCCGTTCGTTACTGTGGGCAGCACCCGGCCCGGCGGCCCCGACCGCCCCGGCCGGGCCGTCGCCCCGCATCCGAGGAGGAGTCCGTGTCCACCGTCCTGCCCCCGGGCGGCAACGCCCCGCTGACCGCCCCGCGGGTGACCGTCGAGGTCACCGCGCCCAAGGCGCTGGACGTCTCCGCCCTGCTGCTGGCCGCCGACGGCAAGGTCCGCTCGGACGCCGACTTCGTCTTCTTCAACGCCCCGCACGGGCCCGGCGTCAGCCTGCGCCCGGCCGCCGCGGGCGCGCCGGACGCGATCACCGTCGACACCGCGGCCGTCCCGGCCGGCATCGAGAAGATCGTGGTCACCGCCAGCCCCGCCGACCAGAGTTCGACCTTCGCCGGGATCGAGCCCACCGCCACCGTCCGCGACGCGGACACCGGCGACGTCCTGGTCACTTTCACCCCGGCCCGGCTCGGCCTGGAGACCGCGCTGATCGTGGTCGAGGTCTACCGGCGCGGCGGCGCCTGGAAGGTCCGCGCGGTCGGCCAGGGCTACGCGGACGGCCTGGCGGGCATCGCCACCGACTTCGGCGTCACCGTCGACGACTCCCCCGCGGCCGCCGCGGCCGCGGTCTCGCAGCCGATACCGCCCGCACCGCCCGTGCCCCCGGCGCCGCCGGTCGCACAGCCGCCGGTCGCACAGCCGCCCGTCCCGCCGGCGTCCCCGGTCGACCCGCGGGTCGGCTTCACCACCGCCACCCCGCTGCCCCCGGCCCCGCCCGCCGCACCGCCCGCACCGCCCGCCGCCCCGCCGCCGAGCACCCCCAAGGTCACCCTCGACAAGGGCCGGGTCAGCCTGGTCAAGGGCAGCTCGGTCTCGCTGATCAAGAACGGCCGCCCGTACCTCTCCTCGGTCCGGATGGCCCTCGGCTGGGAGTCCGCCGGCCGGGGCCGCGACATCGACCTGGACGCCTCCTGCCTGGCCTTCGACGCGCAGCACAAGCGCCTGGAGACGGCCTGGTTCATGAAGCTGAACGTCTTCAACGGCTCGATCGCGCACTCCGGCGACAACCTGGTCGGCGGCGAGGGCGGTGACGACGAGTCGATCACCGTGCACCTGGAGGGCCTGCCGGCCGAGGTCCAGGCCTTGGTCTTCGTGGTCAACTCCTTCTCCGGCCAGAAGTTCACCGAGGTCCGCAACGCGTACTGCCGCCTGGTGGACGTGAAGTCCGACGAGGAGCTGGTCCGCTTCGACCTGACCCACTCGGAGCCCTACACCGGCGTGGTGATGTGCAAGCTGGTCCGCCGCCCCTCCGGCGAGTGGGAGATGACCGCCCTCGGCGAGTTCGTCGACGCCAAGACGGCCCGGGGCATGATCGAGCCCTCCGCCGCCCTGCTCTGAGCCGCCCCAACGTCACGGCCACGGCCGCGAATTCACCCTCCTGAGGCATCAAGTCGTCCACGGAACGACTCGATCAACCTTCAGGGGGGTGAATCACGCTCTCCCTCGCACCCGTTGCACCCGTTGCACCCGTTGAGGAGAGACCGTGCCGCGCTTCCTGTCCCGCCTGGCCGTCGCCGGCTCCGCCGTCGCCCTCGCCGCCGGCCTGATCTCCCCCACCGGCACGCAGGCCGCCGCCAAGCCCGCCCCGCGCCCCGCCACCCTCCGCTGGGCCGCCCTCGGCGACTCCTACACCGCGGGCGTCATCGAGGCCACCGGCGACCTGACCGAGCCCCGCGACGGCTGCGCCCGCACCGAGCTCTCCTACCCCGAGGTGATCCGCCACGACCTCGGCTCCCTGGTCGACCTGCGCAACGTCAGCTGCGGCGGCGCGACCAGCCGGAACGTCTACGCGGACGCGCAGACCCCGGGCGGCCGCCCACTCCCCCCGCTCGGCACCGACCCGAACGCCCCCTACCCGCCCGTCCCGCCACAGATCGACGCCGTCTCCCCGGACGCCGACGTCATCACGGTCGGCACCGGCGGCAACGACCTCGGCTTCGGCCAGATCCTCAAGGACTGCATCGAACTCGGCGCCGCCGCCCACGGCCAGGGCACGCCCTGCAAGGACAAGTACGACCCGAGCCTGTCCGACCGCTTCCACCAACTCAGCGGCGACTACGGGAACATGCTCAACTCCCTGCACGCCAAGGCCCAGTTCGCCCGGGTCGTCACGGTCGGCTATCCGCACCTCTTCCCCGAGGACGCCGGCCTCTGCCGCTACGGCGACCTGCTGCAGTTCGCCACTTTCACCACCGGCGACCTCGCCTGGGCCCGCACCGCGATCCTCGAACCGCTCAACGGGGTGATCGCCGCCCAGACCGCCCGCCACCGGGACACCTTCGTCGACCTCTACCCCGCCTCCGCCGGCCACAGCGTCTGCGACTCCGACCACTGGCTGGACGGCGTGCTGAGCAGCATCGTCCCGCTCAGGTACGCCGTGGTCCACCCCAACGCCACCGGCCAGGCCCACATCGCCACCGCCGTCGAGAAGGCCCTCCTCGGCAGCTGACCGACCGGCAAAAACCAGTTGCCGCCCGCCCGCCCTCCCCGCATCCTGTCCGGATGCTCATCCGCGAAGCCACCCCCGAGGACTGGCCGGCCATCTGGCCCTTCTTCCAGCAGATCGTCGCCGCCGGCGAGACCTTCCCCTACCCCCTCGACATGCCCTCCGAGCTCGGCGCCGAGTGGTGGATGCTCACCGCCCCCAACCGCACGGTGGTCGCGGTGGACGAGGACGGCACGATCGTCGGCACCGCCAACATGAACCGCAACCGCCCCGGCAACGGCTCCCACGTGGCCAGCGCCAGCTACATGGTCGACCCGGCCCACCACGGCAAGGGCATCGGCCGGGCCCTGGTCGAGTACTCCCTCGACTGGGCCCGCCGCGAGGGCTACCGCGCCATGCAGTACAACGCCGTGGTCGCCAGCAACCGCCACGCCGTGAAGCTCTACCAGTCCCTCGGCTTCACCATCGTCGGCACCGTCCCGGACGCCTTCCACCACCCCACCGAGGGCTACGTCGGCCTCCACGTCATGCACCGCCCCCTGTAGGTTCGGCGCTCACACCATCGGGTGAAAGTCCGCCGTGCACGGCATAACCCGGCTCGAAGGTGAATAGCGTGACGCCCACCTGAAGGAGGGGCATCATGAGTGCTGTGGCGCATGAGCAACCGATCACGGGCTCCCCATCGCAGGCCGACATCCTGCTGGAGAGCTTCCTGAGCCTGCACTCCCCCGAAGGCTTCCGGGCCGAGCTCATCGAGGGAGAGATCATCGTGGCACCACCGCCGGACGGCGATCACGAGGACTACATCGACCTGCTGATCGACCAGGTCAAGGCGAAGTCCAAGGTCCACATGCAGGTGTCGGGCGGCAAGGGCCTCCGCCTCGTCAGCGGCGGCCTCTGCCCGAAGAACCACGTCATCCCGGATGCGACGTTCGCGCCACGGGAACTCCGCCTGTTCCGTGGCGCCCCGCCGTGGATGGAGCCGGACGGCGTCGCCATGGTGGCCGAGGTCACGTCGAGCAAGCCCGACCTCGACCGCATCGCCAAGCGGCACTGCTACGCCCGGGCCGGCATCCCGCTCTACCTCCTCATCGACCGCGAGAAGGCTCAGCTCAGCCTCTTCGGCAAGCCACATCGCGAGGAGTACACCGAGGTCCACCTGGCCGCCTTCGGCGAGCCGCTCACCATCCCGGCGCCCTTCGAACTCCAACTGGACACCAAGGACTTCCTCTGAAATGCGGCGGAGCGGCCCCCCCCCCCCCCCCACGGGGGGGGGCCCCCCCCCCCCCCGGGGGGGGGGCCGCGGCGGGGGGGGGGCCCATGGGCGCCCGCAGAAAAGCACGGTTGGGCGGGGCCCCGCCCGGCCGCGCCCGACAGA
>NZ_JBMVFA010000009.1:125899-248509 GCF_049543595.1 Kitasatospora sp. NPDC094028
CCGCCCTTCAACCAACATTTCAAACCCCATCTTGCTAAATTTATGGGGGGGGCCCCCCCCCCCCCCCCCCGCCGGGGGGGCCGCCCCCCCCGCCGCGCTGGTGCGGCGAGTCCTAGCTGCGGGTCGCCATGGCGCGCAGGAAGAAGGTCAGGTTGGCCGGGCGCTCGGCGAGGCGGCGCATGAAGTAGCCGTACCATTCCTGGCCGTAGGCCAGGTAGATGCGCATGGTGTTGCCCTCGGCGGCCAGGCGCAGCTGCTCCTCGGGGCGGATGCCGTACAGCATCTGGTACTCGAAGGAGTCCTTGCCGCGGTTGTTCCACTCGACCAGCTGGCCGGCGATCTTGATCATGTTGGGGTCGTGGGTGGCGACCTGCGGGTAGCCGTCGCCCGCCATCAGGACCTTGAGCGCGCGGACGTACGCCAGGTCGACGTCGTGCTTGCCCTGGAAGGCGACCGACTCGGGCTCCTTGTAGGCGCCCTTGCACAGGCGCACGCGGGAGCCGGCGTGGGCGAGGTCGCGGCAGTCGCCCTCGGCGCGGCGCAGGTAGGCCTGCACGACGACGGCGACCGACGGGAAGTCGACCCGCAGGTCGCGCGCGATGGAGAGCTGGCCGTCCGCCATCGTGTGGTCCTCGGCGTCGAGGCTCGCGGTGATGCCGATCTTCGCGGCGGCCTCGCAGATGCGGTGGGCGTTCTCCAGCGCGATCTTCTCGCCGTCGACGGGCAGCGACTGGCCCACGGCGGTCAGCTTGATGGAGACGTCGGCGCCGGCCGCGATGCCGTTCTCCTCCAGGGCCTTGAGCAGCAGGAGGTAGGCGTCGGTGGTGGCGGTGGCCTGCGAGACGTCGAGGGTGTCCTCGCCGAGGTGGTCGAAGGTGACCGTGCGGCCGGTGGCGATCAGTTCCTTGTACGCGGCGATGGCCGGGTCGAGGGCGTCACCGGCGACGAAGCGGTCGACGATCGCGTGGGTGAGCGGGAACTTCTCGACCATGGTGCGGATCTGCGGGGACCGCGAGGCCGCGAGAAGGGCGGTACGGAGCATCGTGACTCCTGGGCTGAGTTTCCAAGGATGGCAGAAGGGCCGGGGCGGCGGCCACGGGGGTGGGGCCGCCGCCCTGGCGTGCGACGCCGGGCTGCGGGACGGGGCGTCGCGGGGAGGCCGCGGGGTCGGAAGGAGTGACCCCGCGGCCGGAGGGCCTGGTCAGCCCATGTGCGGGTAGCGGTAGTCGGTCGGCGGGACGAAGGTCTCCTTGACCGAGCGGGTCGAGGTCCACCGCGCGAGGTTCTGCTTGGCACCGGCCTTGTCGTTGGTGCCGGAGGCACGGCCGCCGCCGAAGGGCTGCTGGCCGACGACGGCGCCGGTCGGCTTGTCGTTGATGTAGAAGTTGCCGGCGGCGAAGCGCAGCTTGTGCATCGCGTCCTGGGCGGCGGCGCGGTCCTGGGCGATGATGGCGCCGGTCAGGCCGTAGGCCGAGACGGACTCCATCTGGGCCAGCATCTCGTCGTACTTCTCGTCCTCGTAGACGTAGACGGCGAGGATCGGGCCGAAGTACTCCTCGCGGAAGTACTCGGAGGCCGGGTCCTGGCAGACGAGGACGGTCGGGCGGACGAAGTAGCCGACCGAGTCGTCGTAGGTGCCGCCGGCGAGGACCTCCACCGAGGCGTCGGCCTGCGCGCGGTCGAGGGCGGCCTTGTTCTTGGCGAAGGCGCGCTCGTCGATGACGGCGGACATGAAGTTGGACAGGTCGGTGACGTCGCCCATGGTGAGGCCGTCGACCTCGGCGGCGAACTCGTCCTTCAGGCCGGCCCAGATCGAGGCGGGGACGTAGGCGCGGGACAGCGCCGAGCACTTCTGGCCCTGGAACTCGAAGGCGCCGCGGGTCATGGCGGTCTTCAGCACGGCCGGGTCGGCGGACGGGTGGGCGACCAGGAAGTCCTTGCCGCCGGTCTCGCCGACGATCCGCGGGTAGGTGCGGTAGCCGGCGATGTTGTTGCCGACCTCGCGCCACAGGTGCTGGAAGGTGGCGGTGGAGCCGGTGAAGTGGATGCCGGCCAGCGCGGGGTGCTTGAGCGCGACGGCGGAGACGTCCAGGCCGTCGCCGGTCACCATGTTGATGACGCCCTTGGGCAGGCCGGCCTCCTCCAGCAGCTGCATGAGCAGGTGCGCGGAGTACTGCTGGGTCGGGGACGGCTTCCACAGCACCACGTTGCCCATCAGCGCGGGCGCGGTCGGCAGGTTGCCGGCGATCGCGGTGAAGTTGAACGGGGTGATGGCGTAGACGAAGCCTTCGAGCGGGCGGTGGTCGCTGCGGTTCCACACGCCGTCCGAGGAGACCGGCTGCTCGGCCATGATCTGGCGGGCGAAGTGCACGTTGAAGCGCAGGAAGTCGACCAGCTCGCAGGGGGTGTCGATCTCGGCCTGCTGGGCGGTCTTGGACTGGCCGAGCATGGTGGCGGCGGCCAGGGTCTCGCGCCAGGGGCCGGCCAGCAGGTCGGCGGCCTTGAGGAAGATCGCGGCGCGCGAGTCGAAGGAGAGCGCCTGCCAGGCCGGGGCCGCGGCCAGAGCAGTGTCGATGGCCTCCTGCGCGTCGGCCTGGGTGGCGTTGCGCAGGGTGCCGAGCCGCGCCGCGTGGTTGTGCGGCTGGACGACGTGGATCTCGGTGCCGCCGCCCATGCGGCGCTCACCGTTGATCGTCATGGTCAGCTGGACCGGCTCCTGGCCGCCCAGCTCCTTCAGCTTGGCCTCCAGGCGAGCCCGTTCCGGGCTGCCGGGGGCGTAGCTGTGGACCGGCTCGTTCACCGGCGCGGGGACCTGGGTCACAGCGTCCATAGAGCGCACGCTCTCCTTCGATCGTGGGGGGAGGCCGACGCGGATTGCACGCCGGTCACAGTCAGGAACGCTATTCCTGGCCGCCCGGCCGCATGATTGGCCGGGCGGCTAAATTCCCCCGTACGGCGTTGTCCGGCCCGACGAACACGATCACGTCCAGGTCACGGACCCGCCCGGAGACGGCCGCCCGTCCGGCGGCCGCGTCAGGCGGCCCGCCCCGTCCGACCGACCGGCTGGACCCGCCGGTCCCAGTCGATCCGGTAGCCGTGCACCGGCCGCAGCATCTTCTCCGGGCTCATGACGGTCCGCATCAGGATCGGCGCGACCAGCCGGAACACCGTCCGCGCGACCGGCCCGGCGGCCTTCTGGTTGTTGGTGCGCGCGGCGTCGGCGGCGATCTTCTCCACCCGGGGCCGGCGCATCGCCTCGTACGCGGCGAAGGCCTCGGTGTGGTCGGGCAGGTCGCGCAGGCAGCGGGCGAGTTCGACGGCGCTCTCGACGGCCAGCGAGGCGCCCTGGCCGGAGCTGTTGGACGGCGCGTGCACGGCGTCGCCGACCAGCACCATCCGGCCGCGGTACCAGTGCGGGACGGACGGCATGATCTCCAGCCGCGGGAAGGCCTCCATGCTGCCGGGGTCGGCCTGCCGCAGCACGTCCCGGGCCGGCAGGTCGTCGGCGTGCAGGTCGCGGCAGCGGCGCAGCCACTCCGTCATCCCGACCTCGCGGACGTGCTCCGGGGTCAGCTGCTCGGGCTGCGGGATGTTGCTGAACCAGGCGGTGCCGCTGCCGTCCGCCAGGCCCCAGTAGCCGAAGAAGGCCCGGGCGCCGTTGGCGAAGTGCACGGTCTCGCCGCGCCCGGCCCGGCCGGGCAGCCGGTGCGCGCTGTAGCCGCCGATGCCGAGCAGTCCGGTGTACTGGGCGGCGGGCGCGGCCGGGTCGATCAGGGTGCGCACGACCGAGCCGGTGCCGTCGCAGCCGATCAGCACGTCGCCCGTGGCGCTGGTGCCGTCGGCGAAGCGGGCGGTGACGCCTCCGGCGCCCTCCTCGGCGCCGACCAGGCGCTTGCCGTGCCGGACGGCGATGCCGGTCTCGGCGAGCCGGCGCCGCAGCACCTCGTACAACTCGGCGCGGCGCATGAGCCGTTGGCGCGGCAGGTCGGCGAGGCCGGCGAACTCGCCCAGCACGCCGCCCTTGCCGTCCTCGATGACCATCGGCCCGACCGGTTGCCCGATCCGGCCGACCTCCGCCTCCAGCCCGACGACGGCGAGGGCGCCGAGCCCGTTGGGGGCGATCCCGAAGGTTCCGCCGACGCCCTCGGCGGAGCTCCCGTAGGCCTCGAAGACCTCCGCCTCGATGCCCGCCCTGTGCAGGGCCAGGGCCATCACCGGGCCGGCGATGCCGCCGCCGATGACCAGGGCCTTCTTCGATGTGCGGGTGGTGCGGTCAGTGCTCATTCCAGGCTCCTCATGAACTCCCGCAAGGTCCGGTTGAACTCCGGATCCCCGATCTGTGCGATGAGCCTCTCGGTGTAGCGGCGCTCGGCCTGCAGCATCGCGAGGGCGTACTCCTCCTCGACGACGAACATCGGGTGGACACCCATCTCCTCGCCCTTGCGCAGCAGGGCGCGCGAGGTGTCGATCCGTTCGTCCAGCGCCTCCAGGCGCCGGCCGAGCAGTTCGGCCGACTCCTCGGTCGGGAGCACCACGAGCAGGCACAGGGCGACCCCGAACGCCGGGTACTCGTCCTGCGGTTCGGAGACCCACTCGCGCATCCAGTCGAGCATCTCCGTCTGGCCCTCGGGCGTGAGGGCGTAGACGGTGCGCTCCGGCCGCTGGGTGTCGCGGACGGTCTCCTGCTCGGCGACGAACCCGGCCTTCCGCAGCTGCTCCACGACCATGTAGAGCGAGCTGCGGTTGTACTTCACGTTGCGGTCCTTGCCGTGCTCCTTGAGCCGGCGCCCCATCTCGTAGGGGTGCATCGGTTCGGCTCCGAGTTCGGCCAGGACCACGAGGGCCAGCGGGTTCGAGACCTTGCGTCGCTTCGCCATGAGAGCGTTCCTCATCACTTGGTCGGTACTGACTATCCATTCTCAGATAGTCGAAGTCAACTATTCAGGGATGACCAACTCTCTTCTGTCCGTCCGGCTAAAATCGACCCCGGCCCGCTGTCCGCCCGGACGAACTAGGAGTGACGTGACCACCCCCGGCCTCCCGCTCCGCCAACTGCTGATGTCCCTCGGCGAGCCGCTGGTCGAACTCCAGGCCGCCCCACAGGGGTTGGACGTCCCCGTCCGCGACGTCGCGATCCTCGACCCGGAGGACCCGCCGGTCGCCGCCCCCGGCGAACTCGTGCTCGCCATCGGCGCCCGCGGCCGCGCCGCCCTGCCCGCCCTGCGCGCCGCCGGCCGGGCCGGCGCCGCCGCCGTCGCCGTCAAACTGGACGCCCCCGGCCAGGCCGACCCGCTGCGCGAGGCCGCCACCGAGGCCGGCGTCGCCCTGCTCTCGGTGCGCCGCGAGACCCGCTGGGAGCACCTCGACTCGCTCGCCCGCGCGATCATCGCCGGCACCGACCCGCCGGACGCCGGCACCCCCGAGCCCAACGCGGGCGACCTCTTCTCCCTCGCCCAGACCGTCGCCGTGCTCACCAACGGCATCGTCTCGATCGAGGACACCTCCAGCCGGGTGCTCGCCTACTCCCGCTCCTCCGACTCCGACGAGGTCGACGACCTGCGCCGGCTCTCCATCCTCGGCTGGCAGGGCCCGGAGCCGTACCTCTCCAAACTCCGCGAGTGGGGCATCTTCCAGCACCTGCGCAGCTCGGACGCCCCGATCGCGGTCGAGCCGCACCCCGAGCTCGGCCTGCGCCGCCGCCTCGCGGTCGGCATCCGGGCCGGGGCGCAGCCGCTCGGCACCATCTGGGTGCAGGAGGGCGCCCAGCCGCTGGCCCCGCTCGCCGAGCAGGCGCTGGTCGGCGCGGCCCGCGTCGCGGCCGCCCAACTGGTGCGCCGCCGCCGCGAGTTGTCCGCCGACGTGCGGCTCACCCAGACCCTGCTGACCGGCCTGCTGGAGGGCTCCACCGGCCCCCAGTCGCTCGCCACCCACCTCGGCCTGGACGTGCGCCGCCCGGCCACCGTGCTCGCCTACGGCGCGAACACCACCGAGGCGCTGCACCGCTCCGACGTCACCGGCCTGATCTCGGTGCACACCGCCGCCCGGCACCGCACCGCCCTGCTCGCCCCGATCGAGTCCCGGGTGTACGTGCTGCTGCCCGAACTGCCGCCCGGCCTGCCGATGAGCACCGTCCGGGACTGGGCGCGCGAGGTGGTGCAGGCCGCCCGCGACCACCTCGGCGTCCCGCTGCGCGCCGCGATCGGCTCCACCGTGGACGGCCTCGCCCAGGTGCCCGACTCCCGCGCCCAGGCCGACCGCATCCTCGACGCGATGGGCCGCGGCGGCGTGGACCTCGACGTCGCGGCGCTGATCGACGTCCAGGCCGAGGTGCTGGTCAGCGAGATGGTGGCGCTGCTCCAGGAGCGCACCGGCCTGCGCGACCCGCGGCTGACCGCGCTCACCGCCTACGACCGCCGGCACGGCACCCGGCTCGCCGAGTCCGTGCTGGCCTGGCTGGACGCGCTCGGCGAGGTCCGGGTCGCCGCCGACGCCCTGCACATCCACCCCAACACCCTGCGCTACCGGGTGCGCCGCGCCGAGCAGTTGACCGGCATCGACCTCGCCCAGCCGCAGCAGCGGCTGCTGGCGATGCTGCAACTGCGGCTGCCCGCGGACGAGTAGTCCGCGGGCAGCCGATCCACCTGACTGACGGTCAGGCTCCGTAGCCCTGAACGCGCTTGTGCTCGTTCAGCCGCCGCCACCCCGCCGTCCGGACCCGCCCGGCCGGGCTCACCCCGCCCGCGCCGCCAGCCACTGCTCCCAGGCCGCCAGCCACAACTGCTCGGCCAGCCGCTGCTCCTCCCACTCCCGCGCCCCGCCACCCGCGGGCCGCTCCCGCCACAGCTGCGCCCAGGCCCGCTGCGCCGGCAGGCTGGCCACCTCGCTGGCGAACACCGTGTACCGCACGACCTCCTCGACGGCGGCCGCTCCCTCCGCCGTGCCGACCAGCCAATGCGTCTGCTGGGACAGCCGGTTGAGGTGGTCGACCATCGCGGTGACCGCCGCCACCGCCTCCTCCCGGCTCTCCGTGGCGAGCCGCATCTGCTGGCGCACCGCCGCCTCCCAGCGCACCGCCCCGACCTCCCCGCGCAGGTGCCGCGGCAGCCGCGGCGTCCGCCCGGCCCGCACCTGCGCCTCGATCGCGGCCGTCTCCGCGACGGACTGCGCGACCAGCGCCCGGTGCGCCTCCAGCCCGATGACGGGCGGCAGTTCGCGCTCCTCGACCGGCACGTACCGGGCCCGCCGGGAGGCGAGGTCGCGCAGCAACTCGGTGCGCCCGCGCAGGTGCCGCTCGAAGTCCCCGATGCCGCCCAGCTCCACGCCGCCGGGGGCCACCCCGCGCCCGCACACCGTCACGGTCTGCCCGCCGACCCGCAGCCGCCCGGCCCACACCGGCCCGGCCCCGCCTTCCGCCGGGGCGCCGGGCCAGAGCACCGGCCGGTCCTCGTGCAGTTCCACCGCCCGCGGCTCGCCGTCCACGGTGATCCACTCGCGCAACGCCCGCACCCGGCCCGGCCCGTCGCCCTCGTCGATGCCGGACTGCTCGTAGAGCCGGTCCCGCTCGTCCTCGACCACGTCCTCCAGCTCGGGCAGCGACTCGCAGCCGTCCGCGCCCGGGCGGTAGCTGCGCACGGTCACGTACGGGCCGGCCGCGGACGTCCAGTCGCCGCACTGCACCTCGACCCAGCACAGCCGGCCCCCGCAGCTCTCGAAGGCGGCCAGCGCCGCGCCGCCGCGCGCCGGGCCGGCGGCCACGCCGTACACCGGGAAGTCGACCCCGGCCAGGGCGCGGCGGGAGAACTCCTCCTGCTCGGCGAACCGGTCCTCCTGGGCCCCCGGGGCCTGTCCCTGGGCCTCTCCCTGGGTCTGTCCCTGGTCCCGGCCCGTCCGGCCCGTCCGGTCCGTCCGGTCCGTCCGGTCCACCTGGTCCACCCGGTCGGCCGGGTCGCGGCCCATCGGATCGGCGGCGCGATCGGGCGCCGCCCGCTGGACGTTCCGGTCCTGGGGCCCGCCGCCGATCTCCCACGCCATCCTGTGCCGCACCCCCGGTTCCCTCGCACCCACCACGCCGACACGCCAGCTTACGTGCCCGGCACCCGTCGGGTCATCAGCTCCGGCACAGCACCCCGCCCGCACCCGCCCGCACCCGTCCGCACCCGTCCGCGGCGAGCGCCGTGTCAGCCCCCGGTTGTCAGCCGCGCTCCCTACCCTGGGCGGCATGACAGCACAGAACCACCCGACCGCACCGCACGACGGGGCCTTCCCCGCCCGGATCAGCATCGTCACCCTCGGCGTCTCCGACCTCGACCGCAGCGCCCGCTTCTACGAGAGCCTGGGCTGGCGCCGCTCCACCGCCTCCAGCCCGGAGATCGTCTGGTTCCGCACCGCCGACTCGGTGCTCGGCCTCTTCCCCGCCGACGAGCTCGCCGCCGACGCGGGCGTGCCCGGCGGCGGCGAGCCGTCCTTCCGCGGCGTCACCCTCGCGGTGAACCTGGAGTCCCCCGCGCTGGTGGACGCCGCGCTGCGCACGGCGGTGGACGCCGGCGCCGTGGTCGTCAAGCCGCCGACGACCACCAGCTGGGGCGGCTACTCCGGCTACTTCGAGGACCCGGACGGGCACCTGTGGGAGCTGGCCCACAACCCGTTCTTCCCCTTCGCCGAGGACGGCTCCCTCGACCTGCCGTAGCGGCCTGCCCGGCTACTGCTTCGACCGCGCCTTGAAGGCCGCCTTGCGCGCCTCCTTGGCCACCGCCCGGTCCGGGTGCAGCTCCCCGATCGCCTCCAGGACGTCCGCCGTGTACGGGTGGTCGACCCGCCACACCTCGCCGAACCAGTCCGCCGGGTCGTCCGCCACCGGCAGGTCCGCGATCAGCTCGCGCAGCTCGGTCTCGCCACCGGTCCCCAGCAGCTGCGCGGCGAAGGTGTCGACCACCGTCCACAGCGCCATCGACCGCTCCGGCACCGGCACGTCCGCCGCGCCGATCGCGGCCAGCCAGGCCCGGGCCGCGCCGCCCAGCTCAGGGTCGTCCAGCACCTCCCGGGCGGCCGGCTCGGCGTCGGCCCCCAGCACCCGCAGGCCCTCGACGGCCAGCACCCGCCGCATCGGCGCGTACGCGTCGGCGCCGCGCGCGGCCGCCAGCAGCTCCCGGGCGGCCGGCACCGGCTCCCGGCCGGCCAGCCAGACCTTCAGCTCCTCCTCCGGCAGCACATTGACCGACTCGCACACGGCGCGCAGCAACTCGGCGGCGTCACCCCCGGCGAGGTCGCCGACCAGCGGCGCGTCGTAGCCGTCCTCCAGCAGCCACTGCCGGACGCCGTACTGGCCGAGCGGAGTGAGCCGGACCAGCCCGAACCGCGCCGACTCCTCCTCGTCCAGCGGCGCCTCGCCGACGACGGCGGGCTCCTCGCCCTCCTCCTCGTCGAACAGCTCCGGGTCGATCGGGCGGTACTCCAGCAGGCCCAGCTCGGCGAGGTCGGCCAGCATCGGGTCCAGCGCGACCATCACGTCGGTGATCTCGCCCAGCAGCTCCTCGCTCGGCTCCTCGCCCTCGGGCACCACCAGCAGCGCGGCCAGCACGCCCAGCGGCACGGTCTCGTTGCCGGGCTCGGCGAAGGCGGTGGTCTCGTAGAGCACCTGCAGCGCCTCGTCGAGCAGCTCGGCGGCGGCCTCCCGGGCCTCCTCCAGCTCGTTGAGGCCGTCCTCGTCCTCCTCGCCCTCCGCGGCCCGCGCCTCCTCGTCCTCCGGGAGCGAGTCGGCCTCCACGGCCAGCTCCCGGACGATCCCGGCGGCGGTCAGCCACAGCTCCAGGACGGTCTCCGGGTCCCCCTCCTCGGCGGGCTCCAGGTCCGGGCCGGGGACGGCCACGTGCTCGCCGGCCTCGGTCGTGCCGAGCTCCACCAGGTCCAGGTCACAGGCCAGCGACCAGGCCCGCAGCGCCTCGATCTCGTCCTCCTCCGCCACCTCGCCCTCGGCCGGGGCCAGGCCCAGCAGCCGCGCGGCGGGCGCCCGGTCCGCCTCGACCAGGTCGCCGAACTCGTCCACCACCCGGTGCGGGGCCGCCCAGCGGGCCAGCGCCAGCGCGTAACCGAGCATCGGCACGGCCTTCGCCTGCGCCGCCAGCTCCGTCTCATCGGGCAGCTTCACCGGTGGGACGAGCACGGCCGCGTCGTCGTCCAGGCCGTCGTCGTCCAGCCCGTGCGCGGCGAACGCCCCGTAGAGGTCCTGGAGCTCCATGTCGGCGGGCAGGACGGCCCCCGCGGCCCCCTCGCCCTCCGAAGCCCCTGCGTTCTTCCGACGTCGTCCGGCCATCGTCGCGCGTTCTCCCTCAGCCAGCGGCCCGCCCGTGAGCGCCGCGTACCCGTCTACCACCTCAGCGTATAGGCCGGGCACCCCCGGTGCCCGGCCTCAAGGGGGCGCGCGCCGAAACCGTGCGCCCACCCCTTATCCTTCGCGGAGGTACCGCGCACACCCCGCACGGGCCACCGGGCGACGAAGCCCACCCTCTCAGCTCATCCGCTCCACCTGGGAGCCCCGCACCTCGGCACCACCACAGCGCCTCAGGACGGGCGCGCCGGCACACCCCGCCGACCCGGTGGTGCCCTGCCACAGGAGATCCCTTTCATGGCGGACCTCTCCCCCGCCGGCACCGGCCTGCGCACCGCGCAGCTCGACGGACGCCGACTGTCGGAGGCCCTGCTTCCCCTGGAGCTCGCGCCCCGGCCCCAGCTCCAGCTCTCCGCGATCAGCCGCTGGAACGCGCTGCGCGGAGTCCGCGTCGGCCTGGTGTCGACGGCCCTGCTGCTGATGCTCATCGGTGCCAACCTGGCGACGCCGATCTACCCCATGATCCAGCAGCGCCTCGGGCTGAACCCGCTGGACACCACGATCCTGTTCACGATCTACGTGTTCGCGCTGGTCCCCGTGCTCGCCGTCGTCGGCCACTGGTCCGACCACCTCGGCCGCCGCGCCCTGATCCTGCCGGCCGTCGCCCTGGCCGCCGTCGGCGACGTGGTCTTCGCCACCTCCGGCAGCTTCTGGCAGCTCGCCCTCGGCCGCGCCGTCCAGGGCGTCGCGGTCGGCCTGTCCACCGGCGCCGCCGGCGCCGCCCTCGGCGACCTGCTGCCCGACCACCCCACCCTGGCCGCCAAGCTCACCCTCGCCTGCTCGGCGGGCGGCGTCGCCCTCGGCCCGATCGTCGGCGCCCTGCTGGCCGGCGGCTCCGACCCGCTGCTGACGCCCTTCCTGCTGCACGCCATCGCCCTGCTCGCGCTCTGCGTGCCGCTGGCCGTCGTCCACCCGCGGATGCCCGGCCGCAACCGCCCCCCGGCGTCCCCGCCGCGCATCACCACCCCGGCCCACCTGCGCCCGCAGCGCCTGCGGCTGCCGCGCACCGGCCGCCGCGAGTTCCTGCTCGCCGCCACCGCCGGGTTCATCTCCTACGCGGTCTTCGGCGTCTACCTCAGCCTGGCGCCGTCCTTCGCCGCCAAGCTGCTGCACACCCCGTCCCACCTGGTCGGCGCGGTGGTCGCGGCCCTGCTCCTCGGCTCCTCGGCGGCCGCCCAGCTGATCGTCCCGCCGACCTCGGACCGTACGGTCATCGCCCTCGGCATGAGCGGCCTCGCCGCGGGCCTCGCCCTGGTCGTCGCCGCCGGCTACACCGGCACCCCGGCCCTGCTCTTCATCGGCAGCGTCCTCGGCGGCGCCTGCCAGGGCGTCGCCTTCCGGTCCCTGTTCACCACCGCCGTAGCCGCGATGAACCCGGAACGCCGCGGCTCCGAGCTGTCCGCCCTCTGGATCATCGTCTACCTCGGCAGCTCCCTCCCCATCGTCATCGTCGGCGCCCTCGTCCGCAGCTACGGCCTCCTCCCCGCCATCAGCGGCTTCGCCACCGTCGCCGCCCTCCTCTGCGCGGCCCTGGCCCTCGCCGTCGCCCGCAAGCCCAAGCACCACTGACGTACGAAACACCGCTGCCCGGGACTTCCCCCGAAGCCCCGGGCAGCGGCATTTCCGCCCACCGGGTGAACACCCGCGCATCATCTGCTCCGGTGAGCAGCCCTACCGCCGTTCCCCACCATCCACCCCCCACCCGCCTGCCGGCGGGCGCCCGCCCCGGCCCTAGGTTTGCGCAGCAGCAGGCTGACGACTTCCCCAAGAAGCACGAGCCCTGCCTCCGCCCCACTGGATGCGATCCAGCGGGGCGGAGCGCTGCCGGGGCGGCTCCGGCGCCTTGGCCTTGGAATCGGGCTGTTCCCATGGCGACTCCGGCCTCGCGGAGCTTGGCGAGCGCGCCGGGGTGGTCGCTGGTGGGCGAGGGCGGGGCCCTGCTGGCCGGCAGGAAGGCTCGCATCCGTGGTCCGGCCTGAGGCGAGGCCGCAGCTGCGGCGTCCGCATACCTCAACGCCATTGAACCGTAGCCCAGTTCGACGGCCTGGACGCTCACGCCGCGAAGCTTGATGCAGTAGGTGAGCTGGGGCTTCCGTACGGTCGGCGCGGCAGGGTCTGTCCAGCCATTGGCAGCAACGCTGTTGACTGCCGTCCCCGCTGCCGAGGAAGCCGGCTGCGAGCGACGCCGCGCGGCCACGCGGCGCTTCCTCGTCGGCGGGGCCGAAGCGGGGGCGGGGTCAGGAGGGTTCGGGAAGGGCGGGCGGGCAGGTGGCGGGCTCGCTCAGGGGGCGGAGCTTGACGGCGTGGAGCGGGGAGTCCTCGAGCGGGCGGCGGCGGCCCGGTGGCTCAGGAGTTCGGCCAGCCGGTGCGGCCCGTAGGTGGTGAGTGCGGCGACCGCACTCGTCCGGGACGCTCCGGCCCACAAACCGCTGCTCGGGACCGCAAAAGGCCTCAGCTCCACAGCAGCGCGGTCGAACGCCGCAGGTTCGATGTATCGCATGCCGCCTGTCCCGCAGAGATAGGCGTCGGCACCGACCGTTAAGCACAGGTCGGCCAGACGCCTGGAGCGGTCACTGCTCGCGTTCAGGTCACTGCTGGCCACTACCTGGCCGGTCCAGCCGACCATCGACAGGAGCAGGAGCGCGGACTCCTGCGCCACGATCCCGGTCCGGTCGGTGCGTTCGAATACGTCGAGGAGTCGGTCCAGCCGGTCCTTGAACGCCGCCCAGTGAGGAGCGGTCCGGTAGTGCTCGCGCAGCAGGTCCGCTGTCCGATGGCGGCTGGGCTTCGGAGCGACCATTCGGGCGTCCCTGATCAAGGTCGCCCGCCCCGCCGGAAGGTGCGTGGGGATGCTCAGCCATCGGGTAAGGCCAGGTGCGCCTGCGGCCGGCGCGAGGCGGGCGCGGTGCTGGTGGTCACGGCGGGCGAACTGCACGTCGTCCAGGACGATCCACACGTCCGCGGTGAACAGCTTGGCGAGGGTGGACAGGCGGGGAAACAGGTTCGGCTGGTGGATGGCACACACCAGCCCACCGACTGGTGTTGCGTCAGGTGAGCAGCTTGCTGTCGAATCCGTCGGCCAGAAGCCGCTGGTACGCATCACGGACGGTCTCCGGAACATCCTGGGCGACGGCGAACCCTAGCCTCGGGTACTCGATCACCCGTTGGAGGTCACCCACGAGGCCGTCGATCACAAGCCCGTCATCGCCGATCGTCTTCACGTAGTCGTTCAGGTTCATCGGGGCCGAGGCGCACACCGCCTCGACCTGCGGCCACACCTTGCGGCACGTGGCGTACGCCCTGCGTTCCATGTACGGCATGCTCACCAGCAGCACCGAGTGCACTTCGAGGCCGGCGGCCTCCAGGACCTCCCGGGAGTACTGGATGTTCTGCCCTGTGTTGCGGGCCCGCGGCTCCTGGAGGATCGCGTGATCGGGCACGCCGAGCGAGAGGGCGTGCTCGGTGAAGTGCGCGGCCTCACCTCGGGGGAAGTGGTCCGGCCGGGACGGGTTCGGCCCGCCGGTGAACACGATCCTGGACACCAGGCCGTCCAGGTACAGCTCGGCCGCCTCGGCGGCGACCCCGAGGTCGTGGCAGCCCAGGCCGATCGCCACGTCGCACAGCCGCCGCTGATGCCCCATCTGGTGGAACTCCCAGATCAGCGCAGCGTCCGCCCACTGCCGATCGGTGATCTCGCGCTGCCGAGTGTCCGCCACGTCGTTCTCCCGCTCACTGGAGGCACGGTGCCCGCTGGAAGCTGGCCCGGATGCCTTGGATGCTCCTCTGCTGGTGGGTCATACCGTACTTGGCCGCCAGCGCCTCGGCCCGGTCCAGCAGGGCAAGCCCCTCTCCAGCAGTCGCGCGGTCGCTCAGCAGAATGTGCCCGTGAGCGGTGGTCAGCCGCACGTCCTGCATCGGGACGGAACCGGTCGCGTTCGACCGCGCGATCTCGATCTGTCGTGCCGCCTCCCCGAGGTTCCCCGTGCCCCGGTGCGCGAGCGCGAGTTTCTGGTGCGCTGTCGCCCAGTCCTCCACCTCCCCCAGATTCTCGAACGCCAGGATCGCCGACTCCGTGATGCCGATCGCCTGCTCATGCCGCCCTTGCTTGTCCAACGCGGTGCCGACCCAAAGGGCCGCCCTCGCCCGGTCCCGCGGGCTGAGACGGACGTCGCCGGCCAGCTCCGAGTACCGGGACGCCGCCGCACCGAGCTTCCCCGACATCTCGGTGACCACCGCCAGCGATAAATCCAACTGCGCGGTCCGCCTCGGGATATCGAGTTGGGAGAACAACGACCGCGCCTGGGTGTACGACGTCACAGCCGACAGCGGACCGAGCAGCACCCCCTGGTCGCGGCGCAGGTCACCCACGAGCGCGCTCGAGCGGGCCAGCAGATAGAGACCTCGCTCGTCGAGCTCTCGCACAGCCCAGCGCGATCGCCAGCGTTCCAGCAGGCTTCCGGCGAAGACGAAGTCCTGCCGAGCCGCAGCAAGAACCGCCCGCTCGATGTCTTCCGTCCACGATTCGTACTCCCATGCCCGAGGCCCTGCCTGTATCTCCGCGTGCATCGGAACGCCGGTCTGCTGCGCTACGAGGGTTTCGAAGCGCACTCGGGCCCCGGGATCGCACTGGCGCAGCACGGTGTCGAAGATCGCCTGAGTGTCCGGCCGGGGCTGGGTTCCTGCTCCCAGCCTCTCCCAGTTCGTCACCGCCCGCACCGACATGCCAAGGAGCGCGGCGAAGTCCCGCACTGACTTGCGGCACGCCACCCGCAGGGCTTTTGCTTCGAGCCCGGTCCACACGATCACCGCCGCCATCGTCACCTCCTGCTCGGAAACCATCGAAGCACTGGGGGCAGTGACGGTGCGTCGAAACTGCCACGGAACTGCCACGACGCGCGATTCCGTGGCGATCCGGGTTCGGGCAGCCTCGAAGAAGACGACCTCAGCGACAGGAAGGAAGCGGATGCTCACCGAGCAACTCCCCGTCCCGCAGCCCGTGGTGGTCGGACTTCTCTGTAAGGCCGTCGCCGCCGGACTGCCTCGCCGGCACGCGCTGGCCGGCGTCCTCAACGACTTCTGTGAGCGCCGGGAGTTCAGCCTCGCGGAGGTGATCGCCGATGACGGCGCCAAGCCCGACGTCCTCCTCATCCGTATCAAGGAGCGGGCCGACCTGTATGCCGTGGTCCTGCCCACGATCGCGCACCTCGGCAGCCGCGCTGACGCCGACCGTCGGCTCAGGTACCTCGCCGACGCCGGCATACGGCTCCTCGTCGTGCGAGGCCCCCAAGACCGTTTTCCGACCCCCGAACGAGTGAGGCAGCCCATGGAACCGGGATCACGAACCGTCACGATGAGGTTCGCCGCCGACCGGGCGAGCATCGGGTCTGTCCGCCGCTGGGCGCAGCGGGCACTGCCAGAACTCGGCCTGGGTGCAGAGGAGTCGGACGATCTTGCGGGCGATGTGAAGGTCGTGCTGTCCGAGCTCGCCACCAACGCGGTCGTTCACGGCTGCGGGGACGGACGGGCGGGTTTGGTGCTGGGCGCGGCGCTGGGGATCGGCGCAGGCGGTGCGCTGCGGGTGTGCGTCAGCGATCCCGGGCCCGGGTTGCCCGAGCTCAGGGCGGCGGACGGCGAGGCGGTCGGCGGCCGTGGGCTCACGCTCGTCCTCGCCCTGACGGAGCGGTTCGGTGTTGACTCCCTTGCCGGGGGCGGGAAGTCGGTGTGGGCCGAGTTCGATCTGACTGCACCCGCCCGTGCCGTGGTGACCGGCCTGCACGCTGACGCGCCACTCCCCGTGGCCGCCTCGCGGGCCTCCCGGCGCCGGCCGGTGGTGTCGGCGCCGCAGGGCGGGCCAGCGGCGCTGGAGCGAATACCGGCGGCGTGACCGTCCGGCCGTAGAACCTCCGGCGCCGCCCCTGTGTGCCGACCCCCCAGCGCCCGCCCCGCCGGGGGCTGCTGCGGAAGGGCCTCACGCCGCTGCTCCGACCGGTGCCGGCCCACCGCAACACCGGGCCGCTGGGTTCGGTGAACGCTGGCGGCTCGTTGGTGAATTGGGCCGTCCGCGCACGGGGCCCGGCTCCACTGAGGCCGGGCCTTCGCCACCGATGACCGATCCTCTGGGCGAGGACGGAAAGCCCGTGACCGCCGCGCCCGCCAGGCCGTGCGGATCTCCGGCACGACAGATCCCGTGCGCTGCCGGTCCTGATCGACGCCGCCCGCATTCGCCGGCCTTGGCGACCCGCCAGGCCGGAAACCCGTCACGCCGAAGGGAGATTCGCCGTGCCGCAAACCGTCGCTCCGACCTTGGAGGCTCCCCAGCCTCCGCCGCCCCCGCCGCCTCCGCCCCCGGCCCCGCCGGTCCCGCAGCCGCCGTACCCGGGCCGGTAACCCGACCCGATCCGGCTCTCGGCCGGGCGTCCTCGCGGCGCCCGGCCGAGAGCCACCAACTGCCCCACGGACGTTGTGCACCACCCGGAGGAATCGTGTCCATCTCCCCTGAGCACGACCACACGCCTTCCCGGCACGTCACGATCGCGATCAGCGGTCCGGACAACGTCGGCAAGACCAAGCAGATCGGCATCCTGGCTCGGCGCCTCGGACCCGACGCCCACGCCACCGGGCCGCTGGACGGCTACGACCCGCGCTGGGACGCCATCAAGGCCATGGGCATGGGCGCCTGGTGGTTCGAGCTCGGCCCGATCGAGGAGGTCGCCGACGTCCTCGCCAGCTCCTACCTGGAACGCTCCCGCAGGCCCGCCGCCGCACCCGTGCGCCTGATGGACCGGGGCATCCCGATGCTGGAAGCCTCGCTGGCCGCCACCGTCGCGGTGCGCGAGCGCCTCAGCCCTGACGAGGCCGCCGACCGGGCCCGCAAACTGCTCGACGCCTACGCCGCCGACGTGCGAGCCGCCGAGACCGCTGAGCACGGCATCGTGCTCCTCCATGACGACGACCCGGTGATCGGCACCTCCCGCAGCCTCTCGCACGAGCGGCACGTCACCCCGACCTACGCGGACTACCAGCGGCACCTCCACCTGCAGATGCACCAACTCGTCGCCGAAGACAGGTGGGCTCAGACCATCGTGGTGGGCGAGCGCCGGGTCATGGCCGTCCAGGACGAGATCCGCCAGCGCCTGCACCCGGTCGCCCCGCTCGTGCCGTCTCGCGCCCTTCCGGGCCTGCAGGTGGTCGCACTCGGTGGCATGTCGGAGAGCGGCAAGAGCACGGCGGGCGAGTACCTGCGGGTCAGGCACGGATACGCTCGCCTCAAGATCGGCTATCTGATCGAGGACGCCGCCCAGCGCGCCGGCATCGCCGACCCGTACGAGCTCCCGGCCGTGGTGCGGGCCGAACTGCTGGTCGACGGCCTCGACCGCTACTGCGCGGCCCACCACTTCCTCGACCACGTCACCATCGAGTCGCTGCACGACCAGGACGCGACCGCCGAGCTGCGGCGGATGCTCGGCGAGCAGCTGACCGTCGTGTACGTCGACGCGACTCCGAAGGTCCGCGCCGAACGCGGCACCGCCGGACCCGAGGACGTGGTCGAGCGCGACGCCGTCAAGGCCCGCCGTGGCGCGGCCGGGATCGCCTCGCTCGCGCAGGAGGTCATCGACAACAACCACAGCCGCCTCCACCTGGAGCGCCGCCTCGACGGGATCGCCCTGGCCCGGCGCTGGCCGCTGCGCAGGCCGACCACCGCGCCGGTGAACACTCTGGGCCTGCCCGTCCACCTGGAGTCCTACCTGTCCGAGCTGCTGGACCGCACCACCGTCCAGGTGCCGCCCACCATCGACCTCCTCGCTGTGACCGGCAGCGGAGCGCGCGGCAAGTACCAGCACGGATGGTCCGACCTGGACGTCTTTGTCGTCGCCGAGCAGGACAGCCTCCCCGCGCTCCGGCAGGCCCTCGCCGAACTCGAAGCCGATCTCGGTGGCGTCAAGCTCGGCCTGACCGTGCTGACCCAGGACGAGTGCCGAACCGGGGCGGTCACCTCCCGCCTGCTGCACGTCCTCATGCTGATCGGCTCTGGCTCCCTTGTACCGCTGTGGTGCCGCCCCGGCCTGGCCCTGCCCGCCCCGGACGCGGCCGGCGACGTGGCGGCCAGCGTCGAGGCCGGCGTGCAGGCCGCCATCGAGATCCGCCGCCAACTCCTCAAGGGAGCCCCCGACCTCCGCGCCCTGTTCAAGATCACCGCCCTGCTAGCCAAGGTGATGCTCCGCTTTGAGGGCACCGAACGAGCCTCCGACGACGACGCGCTGGGCGTCTTCCTCGACCGCGAGCCCACCACTGACGCCGACCTGCGCCGCCAGGCCCGCGAGGACCGCGAGAAGGCGGTGGAGCTGGCCAGCATCGTCCTGGGCCACTGGCTGGCCACCATCGCCCTGCCGACGAGCCGCGCATGAACGGCCCCGCCTCGGTCCCGGCCTTCCGCAAGATCCTCGCCCCCGCCGCAGCAGAGGCCGAGGTCGAGGGCTGGCAGGCCACCGCCCGCACGCTGCCGGTCCCCCGCCTGCTGGGCCGCAGCCAGGCAGCGGGCAAGCACGTCGTGGCGTACGAGGACGTGCTCGCCACCGGCCGGTGCAGCATGCTGCTCGGCGACGTCATCGCCACCGCCGACCGGCACCTGATTGCCCTGCCCCGGGTCACCGCGCTGATCGACGCCGTCTGCGACAGCCTGCTCGCCGCAGTCGCCGACAGCGGTCGCACCGCGCCGCTCTCGGACTGCGTGCCCGGCCTCTACCTGGACCGCATCCGCCCCGGCGGGCGGATCGATACCTGGTACCTGTCCGGCCAGCTCACCGTCCCCGCCCCACGCACCGACCAGCCGCTGCCCGTGCACGCCCTCACCGGCCACATCCTCGTCGTCAACGGCGTCCCGATGCGCCTCGACCTGCCCGCCATCATCTGGGAAGCCCGCGAAGCGCTCTGCTCCGCCCGTACCTGGGTCACCGCGCTCACCCAGGGCGACCCGACCGAACCGAACATCGCCGACCCGCTGTGCTGGCTCGACTTCGAGTACGCCGGACGCAACACGCTCGCCGGGGAAGTCGCCATCCTCATCTGGTACTTGCTGGGCATGGGCGGCTGGCTCGTACCGACCTACCAGCCCGACGTTTACGCCCGCACCCTGCCGCTGCACCTGCCGCCGGTCGCCACCCCGCGCCTCGAACACGTCGACCACGACGAGCGCCACCGCCGTCTGGAAATCCGATACACCTGGACGGTCGGCGCCGGGCGCCAGGCCGCAATCGACTGCCTGCTGAGGCGAGTTCGCGCCGACCTCGCGCCCGCCGCCGGGCTGGACCCGGACCGCTTCCTCGCCCAGATCCGCCACTTCCTCGCCCTGCGGATCCTCGGCGTGATCCCGCCCGGCCGCCTCACCGGCCACGACCTCCTCCTGCTCCTGGCCAAGCTCGCCGAGACCCAGCAGCCCGAGACCGTCTGCCAGACCTTCACCCGCACCCAGCCCGCGCCGGCCACCGACCACCGGCCCCGACGATCGGATGGACGATGACCACACCCACGCCGCTTGAACTGCCCATCGCCGCCCTGCCGCTCCAAGGCCGGGTAGCCCTGGTGACCGGCGGAGCCACCGGGATCGGCGCCGCGATCAGCCGAGCACTGGCCGCTGCCGGAGCCGCCGTCGCCGTCAACCACCTCGCGCAGATCCACCAGGCCCGCACCGTGCTCGCCGACATACGGCGCGAAGGCCGCAGCGGCATCGAGGTCAGCGCCGACCTCACCGACCCGAACGCCGTCGCCGCACTCACCAGCCAGGTCGAGTCCGAACTCGGGCCCATCGACGTCCTCGTCAACAACGCGGGCGCCTACCCCCGCATCCCCTGGGACGAGCTCGGCGAGGACGAGTGGGCGCGCGCCATCGAGTCCAACCTGACCATCCACTACCGCACGTGCCGTGCCATCACCCCGGGCATGGCCGCGCGCCGATGGGGCCGGATCGTCAACATCGGCAGCGTCAACGCCCGCGTCGGCCGCCCCGGACTCACCGCCTACAGCACCGCCAAGGCCGGACTCCTCGGCCTCACCAGGTCGCTGGCCAGGGAACTTGGACCGGCCGGGATCTGCGTGAACACTGTCGTACCCGGAGCCATCCAGGTCGAGGCTGAGAACGACCTGTCCGCCCACCACCGAGCCCGACCCGAGGACCAGATCCGCCGGCAGTGCATCCAGCGCCGAGGCCGCCCCGAGGACGTCGCCGCTGTGGTCGCCTTCCTCGCCAGCCCCAGCGCGTCCTTCATCACCGGCCAGTCGTTGCACGTCGACGGCGGCTGGCTCCTCCACTGACCCGCCCGTCCTACCGAACAGGAAGCAGGCCACCATGCAGCACCGCGTCCGCGCCGTCCTCCTCACCCCGAACGACACCATGCTGCTGATCAAGCGCATCCGCCCCGGCATCGACCCGTACTGGGTGATCGTCGGCGGCAGGATCGAACCGACCGATGCCAGCCCCGAGGAGGCCCTGCTGCGCGAGGTCCGCGAGGAGATCGCGGGCGAGGCCGAGATCGTCAGCCTCCTCCACACCACCGAAACCGCCAACGAGCGCCAGGACTTCTACCTCGCCACCATCGAGAAGTGGAGCTTCGAGGACCGCACCGGCCCCGAGTTCAGCCAGGAAGGCCGGGGCGAGTACCTCCTCGAAGAGATCCCCCTGACCACCGACGCCCTCGACGCGGTCAACCTCCTGCCCCAGGACTTCGCGGCGGTCCTGCGCGCGGCCGTCGAGCGCGGGGAACTCCTCGCGGCCGGGTAGCCACGGGAGCGGCAAGGAGGTCGGCCATCCGATCATCCACGCACAAACCACGACGTCCATCGCACACGGTTCCGCCAGAAACGATCTGACCTGACTGTCCGTCATGCATGCTTGCGTGAACGCGGCTTGCCTGTCCGACCGTTGTGGTACGTTCCGTACCCAAACAGAAAATAGGCGACCCCGGCGGTGCTGGAACACCCCGGGGTCCGGCACAGGAGCAGCAACTCCCAATGCGCGTCCATCGTAGCGCCCACGTGCGCGACTTCACCGTGCTGCCCAACTGCATGCTGCAGTTCCGGCGGCTGTCCTACACCGCCCGCGGCCTGCTCGCCGACCTTCTCTCCCGGCCTGACGGCTGGCGTGAGGACGGGCGGCACATGGCCGACACCAGTCCGCAGGGGCGCGGCGCGATCCGCAAGGCGCTCAATGAGTTGACCGAGGCCGGGTACTACCGGGTCGAGAAGATCCGTTTGCCGGACGGCAGGATCGTCACCGAGACCCACGTCTACGACACCCCGCAGCTCGTGCGACCGGGTGTCACCCCTCCGGCGTCCGGTGGAGCGGCTGCCGGTCGCACAGACCGCTCTGTAGTAAAGAACCGGGAGCAAGAACCCACCCTCCCCCCGCAGACCGAGGAGGTCCGCGCGGCGGTGGCCACTCTGTTCCGGGTGATCCGGCCCGAGCCGCGGCTGCGCCTGGGCGAGGCCGAGGCCCGGGAGTTGGCGCCGCTGGTCGCGCAGTGGCTGGCGCGCGGCAGCACGCCCGCCGACCTCGCCCACGCCCTGCTGCCGGGCCTGCCCGTCCCGATGCACTCGGCGGCGGCGGTGCTCCGCTACCGGCTGGAGCACAAGATGCCTCCTGCCCCGGCCGCAGCGGCAGCCAGGTACGCCGAGTGCGCCAAGTGCCACGACCCCGTGCCCCGGCCGGGCATCTGCCGCCCGTGCGCCGGCCTGGCAGCCCGAACCCCCAGAGCCTGCCAGGGGGCGGACGTGGCAGCCGCAGGTGCCGCCCGAGCCCGAACCGCCCTGCGCTCCGCACTGACCGGCAGCCGGCCTGCACACCGCGCCGCCTGAGACACGCTGTCCCACCGATGCGTCGCCCTTGCTCCATCAGCGCCGCGCGCCGGCAGGCCGGCGTGGGGTGGATGGTGGGGAACGGCGGTGGACCTGCTCAGCTCAGCTCAGCTCATGCCGCACGGGTGCTCATCCGGAACCGGAAACGCCGCTGCCGCGCGACCCCAGGGGGTTCGCGCGGCAGCAGCGAGCTGAAGCCGGAGAAGATCTCAGACGTTGAAGCCCAGCGCCCGGAGCTGGTCGCGGCCGTCGTCGGTGATCTTGTCGGGGCCCCACGGCGGCATCCAGACCCAGTTGATGCGCAGGTCCTGGACGAGGCCGTCGGTGGCGGTCTTGGCCTGGTCCTCGATGACGTCCGTCAGCGGGCAGGCCGCCGAGGTGAGCGTCATGTCGATGGTGGCCACGTCGGACTCGTCGATGTGGATGCCGTAGATCAGGCCCAGGTTGACGACGTCGATGCCCAGTTCGGGGTCGACGACGTCCATCAGGGCCTCGGTCAGGTCCTCGACGGAGACGGTGCCGGCGGTGGTGCCGACGATGAGGCCTGCGGGCTGGTCCTCCGCAGCGGAGGCCTCGGTGCCGGTGGCGCCGGTGCCGGTGGCGTCGGTGGCGTCGGCGGTGGTGGTTTCGTCACTCATGGTCTGTCCTCCTCTGCGGGATCAGTCGGTGGCGGGGTGCTGGGCGAGGGCCTGGGCGGTGGCGTCCTTCCAGGCCATCCAGCTGAGCAGGGCGCACTTGACCCGGGCCGGGTACTTGGAGACGCCGGCGAACGCGACCGCGTCCTCCAGCACCTCCTCGTCGCCCTCGCCCTGGCCCTTGCTCTGCATCAGCTCCAGGAAGGCTTCCTGGACCGCCTGCGCCTCGCCCACGGTCTTGCCGACCACCAGGTCGTTCAGCACCGAGGCGCTGGCCTGGCTGATCGAGCAGCCCTGGGACTCGTACGAGACGTCGGCGACCGTCGAGCCGTCGAGCTTCACCCGCAGGGTGATCTCGTCGCCGCACGTCGGGTTGACGTGGTGCACCTCGGCGTCGCCGTCCCGCAGCCCCTTGCCGTGGGGGTTGCGGTAGTGGTCCAGGATGATGTCCTGGTACATCGAGTCGAGCTTCATGGTCGTCCTGCCCGTCAGCCGAAGAAGTTCCGGACGTGGTGCAGGCCGTCGATCAGCGCGTCGACCTCGCCCGGCGTCGAGTACAGGTAGAACGACGCCCGCGTGGTCGCCGGAATTCCGTACCGGAGGCAGACCGGCCGCGCGCAGTGGTGGCCGACGCGCACGGCGATGCCCTGCTCGTCGAGCACCTGGCCCACGTCGTGCGGGTGGATGTCGCCCAGCGTGAAGGAGATCGCCGCACCGCGGTCGACGGCCGTGCGCGGGCCGATGATCCGCAGGTCGGGGACCTCCAGCAGCCGCTCGACCGCGTACTCGGTGATCGCGTGCTCGTGCGCCGCGATCTTGTCCATGCCGATGCCGGACAGGTAGTCGATGGCCGCGCCGAGCCCGACCGCCTGGGCGATCGGCGGGGTGCCGGCCTCGAACTTGTGCGGCGCCGGGGCGTAGGTGGACGAGCCCATGGTGACGGTCTCGATCATCTCGCCGCCGCCGAGGAACGGCGGGAGGTCCTCCAGCAGCTCCTGGCGGCCCCAGAGCACGCCGATGCCGGTCGGGGCCAGCATCTTGTGGCCGGTGAAGGCGACGAAGTCGGCCTCCAGCGCCTGCACGTCGAGCACCATGTGCGGCGCGGCCTGCGAGGCGTCGATGACGACGAGCGCGCCGACCGCCTGGGCCTTGCGGACGATCGTCTCGACCGGGTTGACGGTGCCGAGCAGGTTGGAGACGAGGGTGAACGAGACGACCTTGGTCTTCTCGGTGATCAGCTCGTCGATGTTCGACAGGTCGAGCCGACCCTCGTCCGTCAGCCCGAACCACTTCAACTTCGCGCCGGTGCGCTGCGACAGCAGCTGCCACGGGACGATGTTGGAGTGGTGCTCCATCTCCGTGATGACGATCTCGGAGTCGGCGTCGACCCGGTACGGCTCGTCGGCCCAACCGAGCATGTTGGCAACGAGGTTGAGCGACTCCGAGGCGTTCTTGGTGAAGATCACCTCGTTGCGGCTCGGCGCGTTGACGAACGCCGCGACCTTGTCGCGGGCGCCCTCGTACAGCGCCGTGGCCTCCTCGGCGAGCACGTGCACGCCGCGGTGGACGTTGGCGTTGTGCCGCTCGTAGTAGGCGGTCAGCGCCTCCAGCACCTGGCGCGGCTTCTGCGAGGTGGCCGCGTTGTCCAGGTAGACCAGCGGCTTCTCGTCGTGCAGCACGCGCTGCAGGACGGGGAAGTCCTTGCGGATCGCGTCCGTGTCGAGCAGGGCGCTGTGGCCGGTAAACGGATGCGTCACTCGGATGCGCCGCCCTTCACATACGACTCGTAGCCCTCTTCCTCCAGCTTGTCGGCCAGCTCGGCACCGCCGGACTCGACGATGCGGCCGCCCGCGAAGACGTGGACGTAGTCGGGCTTGATGTACCGCAGGATGCGGGTGTAGTGGGTGACCAGCAGGGTGCCGACCTCACCGGTCGAGCGGACCCGGTTGATGCCCTCGGAGACGATCCGCAGCGCGTCGACGTCCAGGCCGGAGTCGGTCTCGTCGAGGATCGCGATCTTCGGCTTGAGCAGCTCCAGCTGGAGGATCTCGTGGCGCTTCTTCTCGCCGCCGGAGAAGCCCTCGTTGACGTTGCGCTCGGCGAAGGCCGGGTCCATCTGCAGGGCGGCCATCGCCTCCTTGACCTCCTTGACCCACAGCCGCAGCTTCGGGGCCTCGCCGCGGACGGCGGTGGCGGCGGTGCGCAGGAAGTTGCTGACCGAGACGCCGGGGACCTCGACCGGGTACTGCATGGCCAGGAAGACGCCGGCCTTGGCGCGCTCGTCGACGGACATCTCCAGGACGTCCTCGCCGTCCAGCAGCACGGTGCCGCCGGTGACGGTGTACTTCGGGTGGCCGGCCAGCGAGTAGGCCAGGGTGGACTTGCCGGAGCCGTTCGGGCCCATGATGGCGTGGGTCTCGCCCTGCTTGACGGTCAGGTCGACGCCCTTCAGGATCTCGCGCGGGCCGTTCTCGGCTTCGACGGAGACGTGCAGGTCGCGGATTTCAAGGGTTGCCATGTGTACTCAGGACTCCTGGTTGACGGAGACGAGCACATCGTCCCCTTCGATCTTTACGGGGTAGACGGCGACCGGCTTGGTGGCGGGCAGGCCGGAGGGCTTGCCGGAGCGCAGGTCGAAGCTGGAGCCGTGCAGCCAGCACTCGATCATGCAGTCCTCGACCTCGCCCTCGGAGAGCGAGACGTTCGCGTGCGAGCAGATGTCGTTGATCGCGAACACCCCCTCGTCGGTGCGGACGATCGCGACCGGCACGCCGTTGAGTTCAACGCGCTTGGGCACGTCCTCCTGGAGGTCGCCCAGTGCGCAGGCACGCAGGAAGCTCATCGGTCAGACCGCCGCTTCCAGCTCGGCGTCGATCTTGACCATGAGCTGCTCCTGGACCTCGGCCACGCCGATCTGCTGCAGCAGCTCGGCGAAGAAGCCGCGCACCACCAGGCGGCGGGCCTCGTCGGCCGGGATGCCGCGGGCCATCAGGTAGAACAGCTGCTCGTCGTCGAAGCGGCCGGTCGCGGAGGCGTGGCCGGCGCCGACGATCTCGCCGGTCTCGATCTCCAGGTTCGGGATCGAGTCGACCCGGGCGCCGTCGGTGAGCACCAGGTTCCGGTTGAGCTCGTAGGTGTCGGTGCCGAGCGCCGCGGCGCGGATCAGCACGTCGCCGACCCAGACGGCGTGCGCGTCCTGGCCCTGCAGCGCGCCCTTGTAGGCGACGTTGGAGCGGCAGTGCGGGGTGTCGTGGTCGATGACCAGACGGTGCTCCAGGTGCTGGCCGGCGTCGGCGAAGTACAGGCCGAACAGCTCGGCCTCGCCGCCGGGGCCCGCGTAGTTGACGCGCGGGTGCAGGCGGACGAGGTCGCCGCCGAAGGTGACGACGACGGACTTGAACGAGGCGTCGCGGCCGACCAGCGCGTTGTGCTGGGCGACGTGCACGGCGTCGCGCTCCCAGTCCTGGACGGACACGAAGGTGAGCTTCGCGCCGTCGCCGACCAGCAGCTCGACGTTGGCGGCCCGGGTGCCGGTGCCCTCGTGGTTCAGCACCACGACGGCCTCGGCGAACGGCTTGACGTCGATCACCACGTGGGCGAAGCGGACGCCGCCCTCGCCGCGCACGTCGATCTTCACCGGCTCGGTGAGCACCGCGTCCTTGGGGACGGTGACGACCAGCGCCTGCTCGAAGGCGCTGAACGCCTGCGCGGCGACCCGGTCGACGGGCGTGCCGGCCTTGCCGAGGCGGGCGTCGTCGCGGCCCACGTTCTCGGCGGTGACGCCGTCCGGCAGGGTGAACTCGACCTTGTCCTCGCCGCGCGGGCCGGCGGCGGCGGTGCCGTCGTGCAGGCCGCCCAGGCGCTGCAGCGGGGTGAACCGCCAGTCCTCCTCGCGGCCGGTCGGCACCGGGAAGTCGTTCACGTCGAAGGACGGCTTGACCGCGACGCGCGCGTCGATCGGCTGCTGGACCGTGGTCCGGCCGGTGCCGGGGCCGGCGAGCTGCGCGCCCGCGCCGGCGGTGCCGACCTCGATCGAACCGGCGGTGGTGGAGCCGGAGGTGTTCTGAACGTCAGCCATGGCTGTTCGTAGTGCTCTCTTCCTCAAAAAGTCGGACGGGGTCGCGTGCGGCTGGACGTCAGCCGACCGCGCCCTCCATCTGCAGCTCGATCAGCCGGTTGAGCTCCAGCGCGTACTCCATCGGCAGCTCCCGCGCGATCGGCTCGACGAAGCCGCGCACGATCATCGCCATGGCCTCGGTCTCGGTCAGACCGCGGCTCATCAGGTAGAACAGCTGGTCCTCGCTGACCTTGGAGACGGTCGCCTCGTGGCCCATGGACACGTCGTCCTCGCGGACGTCCACGTACGGGTACGTGTCCGAGCGGGAGATGGTGTCGACCAGCAGCGCGTCGCACAGCACGTTGGACTTGGCGCCGTGCGAGCCCTCGCCGATCTCGATCAGGCCGCGGTAGGAGGTGCGGCCGCCGCCGCGCGCCACCGACTTGGAGACGATGTGCGAGGAGGTGTTGGGCGCCATGTGCACCATCTTGGCGCCGGCGTCCTGGTGCTGGCCCTCGCCCGCGAAGGCGATCGACAGGGTCTCGCCCTTGGCGTGCTCGCCCATCAGGTAGACGGCCGGGTACTTCATGGTGACCTTGGAGCCGATGTTGCCGTCGATCCACTCCATGGTCGCGCCCTCGTACGCCACGGCGCGCTTGGTGACCAGGTTGTAGACGTTGTTCGACCAGTTCTGGATGGTCGTGTAGCGGCAGCGGCCGCCCTTCTTGACGATGATCTCCACGACCGCCGAGTGCAGCGAGTCGGAGGAGTAGATCGGCGCGGTGCAGCCCTCGACGTAGTGGACGTAGGCGTCCTCGTCGACGATGATCAGCGTCCGCTCGAACTGGCCCATGTTCTCGGTGTTGATCCGGAAGTAGGCCTGCAGCGGGATGTCGACGTGCACGCCCTTCGGCACGTAGATGAACGACCCGCCGGACCACACCGCGGTGTTCAGCGCGGCGAACTTGTTGTCGCCGGCCGGGATGACGGTGCCGAAGTACTCCTTGAAGATCTCCGGGTGCTCACGCAGCGCGGTGTCGGTGTCCAGGAAGATGACGCCCTGCTCCTCCAGGTCCTCGCGGATCTGGTGGTAGACGACCTCCGACTCGTACTGGGCCGCGACACCGGCGACGAGGCGCTGCTTCTCCGCCTCCGGGATGCCCAGCTTGTCGTAGGTGGCCTTGATGTCCGCGGGCAGGTCCTCCCAGGACTCGGCCTGCTTCTCGGTGGAGCGGACGAAGTACTTGATGTTGTCGAAGTCGATGCCGGAGAGGTCGGAGCCCCAGGTCGGCATGGGCTTCTTGCCGAACAGCTTCAGGCCCTTGAGACGCAGGTTCAGCATCCACTCGGACTCGCTCTTCTTCGCGGAGATGTCGCGGACGACGTCTTCGCTGAGCCCGCGCTTGGCCACGGAGCCGGCGGCGTCCGGGTCGGCCCAGCCGTACTCGTAGTTACCCAGGCCGTCGAGCTCCGGGTGCGAAACGGTGTCAGTCATGCGAGCTTCCTAACGCGCGGACGCAGAATCTTCGGTGGACGTACCGGCAGTCGGCGCCGCATCGGTGCCGTGGCCCGCGGAGCGCTGGGCGGACGACGATGCGGCACCGGGTGCCGGCACATAGGTGGTGCAGACCCCGTCACCGTGGGCGATGGTGGCCAGCCGTTGCACATGGGTGCCCAGGAGCTGGGAGAAGACCTCGGTCTCCGCCTCGCAGAGCTGGGGAAACTGCTCGGCGATGTGCGCGACCGGGCAGTGGTGCTGGCAGAGCTGGGCGCCCGCCGGGGCCTTGGCCGCGGCCGACGGGACACGCCGCACCGTGGCAGCGTACCCGTCCGCGCTCAGCGCCTGGGCCAGGGCCTCCGGACGCTCCAGCGCCCCGGCCTCCAGCAGGCTCTCCCGGTACTTCTCGCCCTGCCGGCCGAACCTGGCGCGGGCGAAGGCGGCGACGGCCTCCTCGCCGGCCTTGCCGCCGCCCACGGAGTCCGAGATCCAGCGCAGCGCGTCGGCCGCGAGCTGGTCGTACGCCTGGTAGAAGGCGTCCCGGCCGGCGTCGGTGAGGCCGAAGACCTTGGCCGGGCGGCCCCGGCCGCGGCTGCCGTAGACCCGCTGTTCGCGGGCGTCGACCAGGCCGCTGGCGGCCAGCGAGTCGAGGTGGCGGCGGACGGCGGCGGCGGTCAGGCCGAGCCGGTTGGCGAGGTCGGCGGCGGAGGACGGGCCGTGGTCCAGGATCGACCGGGCGACCCGGTCGCGGGTGGCGCGGTGGCCGTCCAGCAGCACCTCGGCCGCCGTCGCGGGCACGTCACAGCCGGGGGCCGACTCGGCCTCCTGCTGCGTGGCGTGCTCGCGCATGTTTTTCACAACACCAGTGTTGCGTAATTACTTCCGACAGGACAAGCCGTGATCCAGGCCTCACCCGTGTCATCTGTCACGCAGGTAAGGCTTACCTTCTCAACGAAAACGATCACCAAGGCCGCCGTACGGGCCGGGCGTTGGGCCCTCTTAGACTCGCCGGTATGCATTCCGAACCCGCGGTCCAGATCGCCGGGCTGGTCAAACGCTACGGTGACAAACCTGCGGTGGACGGCCTCGACCTCACCATCGCGCGCGGCGCGATCACCGCCGTCCTCGGTCCCAACGGCGCCGGCAAGACCACCACCATCGAGACCTGCGAGGGCTACCGCCGCCCCGACGCCGGCACCGTCCGCGTCCTCGGCCTCGACCCGGTCGCCCAGAGCGCCGCCCTGCGGCCGCGGATCGGCGTGATGCTGCAGTCCGGGGGCGTGTACGCGGGCGCGCGCGCCGTCGAAATGCTGCGGCACACCGCCAAGCTGCACGCCCACCCGCTGGACGTCGACGCCCTGGTCGAACGCCTCGGCCTCGGCTCCTGCGGCCGCACCACCTACCGCCGGCTCTCCGGCGGTCAGCAGCAGCGGCTCGCCCTGGCCATGGCCGTGGTCGGCCGCCCCGAGCTGGTCTTCCTGGACGAGCCCACCGCCGGGCTCGACCCGCAGGCCCGCCGCGCCACCTGGGAGCTGGTCCGCGACCTGCGCCGGGACGGCGTCACCGTGGTCGTCACCACCCACCACATGGACGAGGCCGAGCAGCTGGCCGACCACGTCGCCATCGTCGACCGCGGCCGGGTGATCACCACCGGCACCCCCGAGGAGCTGTGCCGCGGCGGCGCCGAGAACGCGCTGCGCTTCGACGGCCCGCCCGGGCTCGACCTCGCCGCCCTGCTCAAGGAACTGCCCGCCGGCGCCACCGCCACCGAGACCGCCCCCGGCAGCTACCGCGTCGAGGCGCCCGTCGACCCGCAGCTGCTGGCCACCGTCACCGGCTGGTGCGCGAGCGCCGGCGTGCTGCCGGAGCGGCTGTCGGTCCAGCGCCGCAGCCTCGAAGACGTCTTCCTCGACCTGACCGGACGGGAGCTGCGCTCGTGAGCCGTACCGACTACTCCCCCGCGCCGGGCGCCGCCCCGGTCGGCCGGATGCTGCTCGCGCAGACCGCGTTCGAGACCCGGATGCTGCTGCGCAACGGTGAGCAGCTGCTGCTCACCGTGGTCATCCCGACCGTGCTGCTGGTGCTGTTCTCCGCCGTCGACATCGTCACGGTGGAGGGCCCGGGCAAGCGGGTCGACTTCCTGGCGCCCGGCCTGCTCGCGCTCGCCGTGATGTCCACCGCCTTCACCGGGCAGGCCATCGCCACCGGCTTCGAGCGCCGCTACGGCGTGCTGAAGCGGCTCGGCGCCAGCCCGCTGCCGCGCTGGACGCTGCTGACCGCCAAGACCGGCTGCGTCCTGGTGACGGAGATCCTCCAGGTCGCCCTGCTGTCCGTGATCGCCCTCGCCCTCGGCTGGTCCCCCCACGGGCTCGCTACACCGCAGGGGGCGCTGGCCGTCGCCGCGCTGCTCGTCCTCGGCACCGCCGCCTTCTCCGGCCTCGGCCTGCTGATGGCCGGCACCCTCAAGGCCGAGGCGACGCTGGCCGCCGCCAACCTGGTGTTCATCCTGCTGCTGCTCGCCGGCGGGGTGATCGTGCCGCTGGGCAAGTTCCCGGACGCCGTGCGGTCGGTGCTGGAGCTGCTGCCGATCTCGGCGCTCTCGGACGGCCTGCGGTCGGTGCTGCAGCACGGCGCCGGGGTGCCGTGGTCGGACCTCGGCATCCTGGCCGGCTGGTCGGTGCTCGGCCTGGCCACGGCGGCCCGCTTCTTCCGCTGGGAGTAGCCCCGCTTCGGGACGAGCGACGCCCCCCGGCCTCAACGGGCCGGGGGGCGTCGGGCGTTCGGCGGGTGGCGGGTCAGCCCTGGCTGCCGCTGCGGCGCTTGCGGGCGAGCAGCACGAGCGCGCCGCCGACCAGCAGCACGCCGCCACCGGCCGCCGCGATCATCGGGGTGGCGTCGTTGCTACCGGTCTGGGCCAGCGCCGGGGCGGGCGTGGTGGCCACGGGCGCCGGGGTCTTGCTCGGGGTCGCCGTCACCGACGGGGTCGGGGTCGCCGTGGTGGGGGTCGGCGTCGGCGTCGACGTCCTGGTGGGCGTCGGCGTCGGGGTGGGGGTCTGGGTCGGGGTCTGGGTGGGCGTCGGGGTGGGCGTCGGCGTGTGGCACGGCGCGATGGTCTTGGTCTCGTCGATGTTCCAGCCCTTCTCGTTCGGGTTCTCCGTGGTGGAGACCACGAGGTGGGCCTGAACCGGGGCATTGTGGTCCTTCACCGGGAAGGACTTGTGGAACTCCTTGGGGAAGGCCTGGTTGTCCAGGACCTTCTCGCCGTCGATGGTGAGGCTGACGGTGTTCTTCACGTCCGCCTTGTCGCTGTAATTGATCAGATCGATCACGACCTTGTCGCAGGTCACCGACCAAGTCGGCACGTGCGCCGAGGCGTTGGTGGCCAGCGCCAGGGGCAGTACGATTCCGGCCGTCGCCGTACCGACGAGGGCCGCCGCGCCGATCCTGAAGTGTCGCTGCTGTCGCGCCATACCTTGTTCCCCTCCGAACGGTCTTGCGCAGCAGGCGCGTTGAGTGGTCCGCGGTGGCCCGCTGCGACTGTCCGGGGGACTCTACCGGCACGTCCGCACCTCGCTACACCCCGCCACTCGACCGGATATCGCCTGTCGGTCTGCTCTCGAATGTGTATGACCAGCCCATCACAGCCGCCACCTCGCAGAATGCGTTTTCGGTAAAGCCGCATGAACTTCGTCACCTTCATGACAAACGGCGCCTCCGGTGATCGGGTTCAGTCACCAGGGGCGCCGTTTCGGTCAGTAGTCAGTCAGTCGAGGAACTCGCCCGCGGTCAGGCCTTCTTGGCCGCCCGCCGCCGGCCGGCCACCACCATCGCGCCGCCGGCCGCGGCGATCACCGCACCGCCGATCGCCAGCGGCAGCACCGGGCCGGAGCCGGTGTGCGCGAGGTTGCCGCCGCCGTTCGCCGAGGCGGACGGGCCGGCCGACACCGCGGGCGCGGCCGTCGAGGCGGACGGGCTGGGCGAGGCACTGCCGCTCGGCCTGCCGGTCGCCGGAACGCTCGGGCCACCGGACGGGCTGCCCGTGGTGGTCGGCGTCGCCGGGGTCGACGGGGTCACCGAGTTCGACGGCGTGCCGGTCGGCTGCACCGGCGGAGCGGTCGGCATGGTCGGCGTCGTCGGCAGGCAGCCGGTGAACGGGTAGTGGTGCGTCTCCGCGCCGCCCTTGCCGGTCAGCGAGGCGGCGATCACCGAGCCGTTGACCGGGCCGCCGCTGCCGAGGTCGAAGGCGGCGTTCGGGGCGAGCACGGTGCCGGCCCAGGCGGCGGCGCTGTTCTTGACCACCTTGGTCGCGGTCGGGAAGTTCCACAGCAGCTTGGCGCGGATCGCGCCGCCCGCCGCGCTCTGCAGCTTGTCGTCCAGGACCCAGGTCTCCTTGGGCGCGTCCCAGAGGTTGAACCCGGTGGTCCCGGCCGCGGCCATGTCGTACGAGCCGCCGGTCACGTTGACGACCGTGACCGCGCCGGCCGGCACCCGGAGGTAGATGTCCTTGGCGCCCTGCAGCTTGGCCGCGTCGACGGTGAAGCTGTTGTACGTGGCGTCGCCGCCGGTGAACGTCAGCTTGGCGCCGTCCGTCTGGACGGTGGCTCCGGCCGTCTGCGGCACGGCGGCCAGCGCGGTGGAGGCGGCGCGCAGCTTGGCGAACTCGGCCTTGAAGTCGATCGGCGCGGAGCCCTGGGCGACGGTGCCGGCGTGGGCCTGGACGATCGCACCGTCCGCCTTGGAGCCGTAGACGCCGTTGCCCTTCATCACCTGGGTGTTCGCGCCGTTGAGGCTGCCGGCCACGACGAGCGCGTTCTTGCCGGGCAGCGCGTCGACCTCGGCCTGGGTCAGTTCCTGGCCGACCGAGAAGCCGCCGCCGAAGTAGGCGTCGCCGCCGACCGCCACAGCACCCTCGGCGTCGGGAACATGATGATCATCGCCCTCGATGAACTCGCCGTAGAGATTGGCGACCCCGAGGTTGCGGCACTCCTCGGCGGGGGCGGCCTGGGCGGCCGGGGCGACGAGGCCGGCCAGTACGAACGAGCCGCCCACGGCGAGCGCGGCGGCTGAGGTGGATATGCGCATGTGCAGGATCTCCGCTTACGTGCGGGAGGAGTGGGAGTGGCCCGAAAAAAGGTATGGACCAATCCGCACTCTTTCGGCCACACGGGCGATTGGTCAAGACCATTGTCCGGCTTGTCCGGGAGATCCACTTTGCGCCCCTACCGCCCTGCCCGTGCCCCACCCCAAGATCGCCTGTAAGGCCACCTACGATTGACCCCGTGCTGAACCCCTTCTCCCTGCTCGCCGAGCGCTGGCAGCCCTCCGCCGCGATGGTCCGGCGCGCCGCGTTCGCCGCGCTGGTGATGAGCGTGGTGATCGTCGTCACCGGCGGCGCCGTCCGCCTCACCGCCTCCGGCCTCGGCTGTACGACCTGGCCCCAATGCACCGACGAGAGCCTGACACCCACCGCCGAGATGGGCTTCCACGGCATCGTCGAGTTCACCAACCGGATGCTCACCTACGTGCTGAGCGCGGCGGTCGGCTGGGCGATCCTGGCGGCCCGCTGCCACCGCCCGTGGCGGCGCAGCATGACCAAGCTCGGCTGGGCCCAGTTCTGGCTGGTGATGAGCAACGCCGTCCTCGGCGGCATCACCGTGCTGACCGGCCTCAACCCGTACACCGTCGCGCTGCACATGATCGCCGCGATGGCCCTGGTCTGGGTCGCCCTGCTGATGTGGGAGCGCTCGAAGGAAGGCGACGGCACCCCCAAGCTCGCCGTGGCCCGCCCGATCCACCAGCTCTCGTACGTCCTGGTCACCGTGATCGGCCTGCTCGTCGCGGCCGGCACCCTGGTCACCGGCGCCGGCCACCACCCGGGCACCCCGCAGGACAACAAGATCGTCCCGCGCATCCCGATCGACTACGACAGGCTGGCCCAGTTCCACGCCGACTTCGCGTTCATCTCGGTCGGCCTGGCCATTGCTGTGCTCTTCGTCCTCGCCGCCGTGAAGGCCCCCCAGCCCGCCAAGGCCCGAGCGAAGGAACTGCTCGCCGTGCTGCTGCTCCAGGGCATCCTCGGCTTCATCCAGTACTTCACGGACGCCCCCGAGCTGATGGTCGGCCTCCACATGCTCCTCGCTGCGATCACCTGGATCGCCGCCCTCCGCATCCCCCTCGCCCTCCGCGTCCGCGAGGTCGAAGAGGCCCCCAACCAACTGCCCGCCCAGACCCCGCAGACTGCCACGGTCTGAGTGGAATCGATCGACGGCCCCCATCCCACGATGGGGGCCGTCGTCGTAAGACCTCGGTTCGCCGCACAGCGGGTCGACACTGTCACAACAGGTGTCGGCCGTCATGGGTTCGGATACTGGTTGCCATGTCGTCCCGTAGCGCGTCCAGAACGCGTACGGCATAGACCTCGGCCATGCGGTCGGAGACCTCGGCCGGTGTAAGCCAGGCGACCTCGACCGACTCGTCCGAGAGCCGCACGGCCTCGCTCTCCGGTCGGCAGCGGAAGACGAGGGCGACGATCCCCCGGCTCACGTTCTTGTAGACGCCGGCCAGCCGCTCCACACCGACCTTGATCCCGGTCTCCTCGTAGACCTCGCGGCGCACGCCGTCCTCGACGGCCTCGTCCAGCTCCAGCACGCCGCCCGGCGGCTCCCAAGTCCCGTTGTCGGCCCGGCGAATCGCCAGAACCCGGCCATCCTCGCGTGCGACCACCCCCGCGACGGACACCGAGTGGAGCGGCGTTGACTGGGACTTCCCGGCGCTGTTACTCATGTGCAGGAGAATAGGAGCCCTGAAGGACTATGGCGAGTGGTGAGGTGGCCTCGTCGGCCACAGCGAAGTACCTGCAGATCGCGGCCGACCTTGCCGCACAGATCAAGTCGGGCGCTCTCACTCCCGGCGCGATCGTGCCGAGTGAGGCCGAGCTCATGCAGCGGTACGGAGTCGCGTCCGGGACAGTTCGAAAGGCTGTCGCTGAACTACGAACGGCTCAGCTCATCGAGACCCACCACGGGCGAGGCTCGTTCGTCCGCTCCCGCCCACCGGTACAGCGGAAGTCCGCAGACCGATTCCGCCGCGCCCATCGCCAAGCCGGCAAGGCCGCGTACCTCGCGGAGTCGGAGGCCTCTGGCGGCGTGCCGTCCGTGACCGTGCTGTTCGTGGGTCCCACAGCAGCACCTCCTGAGATCGCCGATCGATTGGGCCTTCCCGCCGGCACTCAGGTATTGGCCCGCAAGCGGCGGTACTTCCGCGATGGAGTACCCACCGAGGAGGCCACGTCATACCTGCCGTGGGATGTGGTCAAGGACATCCCTGAAGTCTTCGCCGAGAACCCCGGTGGCGGCGGCATCTACGCCCGGCTCGAAGAGCACAGCCACTGCCTCGCCGAGTTCACCGAGTCCGTGCGAGCCCGGCTCGCGACCAAGCCCGAGACCAAAGCACTCGCCCTGAGCCCCGGTGCACCAGTGATCCATCTCGTTCGCGATGCCGTCACGACGGATGGCCGCGTGGTGGAGGTGTGCGACACCATCATGGCCGCTGACCAGTTCGTTCTCGACTATCGCTTCCCCGCACACGACTGACTGACGATCAACTACTCCAACCCGTCGCGAGATTCTTCTCGCGACGGGTTGACTCATGTACAGGAGTCAGGCATTCTTCTATTCGCTACTCATGTACATAAGTGCATGGATCCGTCTCATCTAGAGGAGATGGGCGAGTCGTAGCACCCGATCGCAGGATGGCGCCGCAGCCGGAACGTGCGGCGCGACAAGTCTCTCCACCGCACCGATGCTCCCTTGGGGTACTTCGCCATGCTCAAAACCTGCTGCCTCCCCCGCCCCCGCGCGTTCGCCACGCGGCTCGCCCCCTGCATCGAATCGACCCGCCTCGCTCGGCAACTGCTCCGCGCGTACCTCTGCGCCCTGCCCTCCGGGGACCGCTTCTCGGACGTCGCCGAGCTCCTGCTCGGGGAGCTGTTCACCAATGCCGTCCAGCACTCGGACGCGCCGGACGACCGCCTGATCGAGATCCGCTTCGCCGTCACCAACCACCTCCTGCGCCTCGAGGTCCACGACGCGGGCAGCGGCCGCCCGTCCCTGCGCGCCGTCTCCCCCGACGACGAGTGCGGGCGCGGGCTCTTCCTCGTCAACGAGCTCTCCACCCGCTGGGGTTGCTGCCCCCGCGCCGGCGGCATCGGCAAGTACGTCTGGGCCCTCATCAGCCCCTCCCCCGCCCTCGCGGCCTGAGGCAAGGAATCACCATGCGACTCGCCCTCACCGCCCGCCACCTGCTCGACACCGGCGCCACCCCCGCCGAGACCTACGCCACCCTCGCCCGCCGCACCCGCGAACCCCTGCGCTCGGCCCGCGCCGTCTGCACCGCCCTCAACATCCCCGCCGCCGAGATGGACCGCCGGCTCGACGACTGCTACGACGCCCTCCTCGCCAACCCCCGCCCCAACTCCGAAGCCGACACCGGCGAACTCCTCGAAGCCCTCGGCGTCTTCGACATCCCCAAACAGCTCACCCCCCACGAACTCGCCATCGTCGACCTCTTCCTCGCCGCCATCGACGCCATGGGCGGCATCCGCGCCGGCCACCAGCACGGCCTCGCCCGCTGGTTCACCACCGGCAACCTCACCGCCGCCTACCTCTCCCTCACCGCAGCCACCCCCCGATCCGCCACCGGCGACCCCACCCTCTACTGGACCACCCTCATCCAGGCCGGCGAGCTCCTCACCACCACCCCCAACCCCGACACCCGCATCAAGTACGCACTCACCCGCTGCCGCGACCACCTCACCCGCACCAACCAGTGATGCGCAGGAAGTCGACCCCACCGACTTCCTGCGCACCACCAGCCCCCCACCCCAACCCCGGGGTTGGGGTGTCGACAACTCTGCTCAACAGCAGGGCTGTTGATCTGATCCATCACCATCAAAGCGAGGAGAAGGCATGACCCAGACACCCGCACCCTGGGGCACCAGCAGGATGGAGCCCTACCCCTCCACCGCCACGCTCCCGGCCTTCACCCCGGTCATCGACCCCGAGACGCAGATCGCCGTCATCGTGGACGAGCACGGTCGAACGGTCGAGCTTGGGAGCCACGGCACGAGTACCAGTGGTGTGACCCCCACCCAGACCAGCCCCGGTGACGGAGCCAAGCCTGGCGGAGCCACCGACAGCGATGTCACCGAGTCCTACGACCAGGACCAGAGTTCTGACTGATGGACGACCGAAGCAGGGCGGTGCTGGTACTGACCAATCCCTCCGACGTGACAGCGGATGCGGTCCTACGGGTGCTCGCCGAGCGCCGGGTTCCGGTGGTCCGTCTCGACCCCGGCACCGACCTGCACACGGGTGCCTCGCTGACCGCCACGTACCGCACGGGCGGCCAGCGGGGCACCCTCCGCACGTCGAGCCGCGAACTCGACCTCACCGCCGTCCGATCCGTCTGGGTCCGCAGGCCCTCGCCCTATGAGGGGCCGCCCGACCTGGACGGCCAAGACCGCCGATTCGCCGCCTCCCAAACCTTCTGGGGAACGGGCGGCATCCTCGCCTCCCTCCCCGGCGCGCGCTACGTGAACCACCCCTGGCACAACCGAGCCGCCGAATACAAACCGTCCCAGCTCTCCGTCGCACAGCGCTGCGGATTCCGCGTGCCCCACACTCTGATCACCAACAATGCCAAAGAGGCACAGGAGTTCACCGCCCGCCACGCCGCTGGCACGGTCTACAAGCCCCTGTGGAACGCCCCGTACTCGGTCAACGGCCAAGCCCACTCCGTATGGGTCCGCGAAGTCCACCGCTCGGAGATCACCGAGGCTGTGGCGGCGTGTCCGCACATGTTCCAGGCCAAGGTCCCCAAGGTCTTCGACGCCCGAGTGACCGCAGTCGGCGACCGACTCTTCGGCACCCGCATCAACAGCCCGGATACCGACTGGCGACACCGCCAGGCCCTGATGCACTGCGCGCCGATCGAAGTCCCCACCTCGGTCGCCGACGCCGCCGCCAGATACCTCTCCACCCTCCACCTCACCTTCGGCGCCTTCGACTTCGCCGTGACCGCAGACGGAACGTGGTACTTCCTGGAGTGCAACCCGAACGGGCAATGGGCATGGCAGCCGACCGAGACCACTGACCAGATCGCACACGCGATCGCCGACCAACTGGAAAGAGGCCACGACGAGTGACCACCTCCAACACCCTCCGAGCCGCCCTGGTCGACCAGCTCACCGACAACGGCACGCTCACCGACCCCGCCTGGACCAAGGCCGCCATGGCCGTACCCCGCGAACTGTTCGTCGGCAGCTACTTCGTCCCGATCGAGGGCAGCACCCCGACCAGCTACCGAACCATCCGTCACGGCGACCCCGGGTGGCTGGAGGGGATCTACACCGACCAGACCCTCATCTCCCAACTCGACGGCCGCACAGGGCCGGAGGACACCGGAGAGCACCCGATCACCGGAGCGCCCTCGTCCTCCTCCACCCTGCCCTCGCTCGTCCTGGACATGTGGCAGCAACTCGGCGCCGACACCGGCCACCAGGTCCTCGAAGTCGGCACCGGAACCGGCTACTCGACCGCGCTCGGCGCCCACCGCCTCGGCGACGCGAACCTCACCAGCATCGAGTACGACCCCCGAGTCGCCGAACGCGCCGCCGCCGCCCTCACCACCGCCGGCTACACCCCGCGCCTCCTCGTCGGCGACGGTCTCGGCGGAGACCCGGACGGCGGTGCCTTCGACCGGCTGATCGCGACCTGCTCCGTCCGCTACCTGCCCATGGCCTGGCTCCACCAGGTGAAACCGGGCGGCCGCATCCTGGTCACCCTGTCCGGATGGGGTTACGCCAACGCCCTCGCTCTACTCCACGTGACCGGCCCCGGCGAGGCCACCGGCCACTTCCTCCCCGGCTACACCAGCTTCATGATCGCCCGCCCCCACGACCGCCCGCCCCACCCCACCCTCGCGCTGCTCCCCGGGGAGCAGCGCGCGAGCCGGATCGACCCCGCGACACTCGACACCTGGACCGGACGCTGGATCGCCCAGCTCGCAGCGCCCTCCGCCGAACGCATGGGGGCGGGCGGGCACCAGATCCTCTCCGACGTGGCCACCGGCTCCCAGGCCCGCACCACCCCCGACCCCGCAGGCGGGTGGACCGTCGTCCAACGCGGCCCACTCCGCCTCTGGGACCAGGTGGAAACCGCCATCGAAACCTGGCACAACGCGGGCGAGCCCCACCAGGACGCCTTCGGCATCACGGCCTCGGCAGCAGGCCAACGGGTCTGGCTCGGCAACGAATCCGGCCCGAGCTGGAACCTGCCTGTCTGACCCGCCCTCCGAGGATCTGATCCCCTACCTCGGGCCGCGGGCATCCGTCCGGCGCCTCCGGGCATGGCGAACGGCCCGGTTCCCCACTTAGGGGAACCCGGTCGTTCGCGATTCGACGGTCAGATCTGGATGCCGGCCATGCGCTTCCACTCGTACGGGCCGGTCTTGACCTTCAGGCCCAGCTCGCCCTCGAAGTCGTCGTGCAGGGTCAGCCCGGCCAATTCGGCGGCGCGGCGGCCCACGGCGTAGCTCGGGGCGACCTGGTCGCCCCAGGCGCCGTCCGCGCCGACCACGACGATCCGGGTGGCCACGGAGCCGACGTACTCGACGACGGCGTCGCCGCCCCCGTGCTGCTGGGCGAAGCTGGTCAGGTGCTTGGCGATGCGCTTGGCACGGCGCTCGGTGCGGGCGTCCGGCGCGGCGGCGGTGGCGGTCTCTGCGCTCATGCCCGCATGCTACCCAGCGGTAGGCGCGCTGGCGACGGGACCACCCTGTGCACCGGGACACATACTGGAGAGGTGACGTTCACAGGCTGGCCGGCCGAGGCGCTCGACTTCTACGAGCACCTGGAGGCCGACAACTCCAAGACCTTCTGGCAGGCCCACAAGGCCCGGTACGACGACGACGTGCGCGCGCCCATGGAACAGCTGCTCGCCGAGCTGGAGCCGGAGTTCGGGCCCGCCAAGATCTTCCGCCCCAACCGCGACGTCCGGTTCAGCGCCGACAAGTCCCCGTACAAGACGCACATCGGCGCGCACCTGGAGGCCGGCGGCTACATCCAGCTCTCCGCGGACGGGCTGGCCTGCGGCAACGGCATGTACCAGCTCGCCCCGGACCAGCTGGAGCGCTACCGCGCCGCCGTCGCCGAGGACGTCAGCGGCGCCGAGCTGGAGCGGGTGATCGCCGCGGTGGAGAAGGACGGCCCCAAGGTCTTCGGCCGGGACTCCCTCAAGTCCGCCCCGCGCGGCTTCGCCAAGGACCACCCCCGGATCGAGCTGCTGCGCCACAAGGGCCTGGTCGCCTGGCAGGAGTGGCCGCCGGCGAAGTGGCTGGGCACCCGCGCCGCGTACACCCGGATCACCGACTTCCTGCGCACCTCCCAGCCGCTCAAGGACTGGCTGGACGACCACGTCGGCCCCTCCGAGCTGCCGTCCCGCTGAGAGCCGGAACGCGAAGGAGCCCCGGTCCATCGGACCGGGGCTCCTTCGACGACAGGACCGCCTACTTCACGAACGGGTCGATCGCGCAGACCACGAAGAGCAGCGACAGGTAGGTGATCGACCAGTGGAACAGCCGCATCTCCTTGAGCTTGGCGCCCACCACACCGGCCTTGGCCCGCCCGTACAGCGCGTGCGCCTCGCGCAGCCAGGCCGCGCCCAGCACCACCGCGACGACCGGGTACAGCCAGCTCATGTGCCCGAGCGGCCAGACCGCCAGCGAGGTCGCGACCATCACCCAGGAGTAGGCGACGACCTGCTTGCCGACCGCGACGTTGCCCTTGATCACCGGCAGCATCGGGACGCCCGCCCGCAGGTAGTCGTCGCGGACCTTCATCGACAGCACCCAGGTGTGCGGCGGCGTCCAGAAGAACACCACCAGGAACAGCGCCACCGACACCCACGACACCGTGTTGGTGACGGAGGACCAGCCGATCAGCACCGGCATGCAGCCGGCGATGCCGCCCCAGACGATGTTCTGCGAGGTGCGCCGCTTGAGCCCCAGCGTGTAGACGAACACGTAGAACAGCAGGGCGCCGAGCGCGAGCCCGGAGGACAGCCAGTTGACGCCGTAGCCGAGCAGCAGGGTCGACAGGACGGCGAGCGAGATGCCGAACACCAGCGCCTCGCGCGGCGAGACCATCCCGGTGACGATCGGGCGCCGCTCGGTGCGGGACATCAGCGCGTCGATGTCCCGGTCGATGTACATGTTGAGGGCGTTGGCGCCGCCCGCCGAGAGGTAGCCGCCGACCACGACCTTGGCCACCAGCCACATGTCCGGGACACCCTGCTGGGCCAGGAACATCACCGGCACCGTGCTCATCAGCAGCAGCTCGATGATCCGCGGCTTGGTCAGTGCGACGAAGGCGCCGACACGGGCCCCGATCGGCCGGTGCGCAGGCGTCGCCCCGGTGACCCCGGCGGGACGGGTTTCGACGGCGGTCACTAACACCCCAACTGAAGATGAATCCTCGCAGGCGTCCACAGGAACGATGGGTCCCGAATCGTCCGCTCTGCGCGTACCACGCCACCTTAGACGCTCCATATATCCCAACCGGCTCCGGGGTCCCCGGCGAGGCGCGACGATCACCCCCCGGTGAACCGTCCGGGTGACGGCCCCGCGAGGCCCCGGCGCGCCCGCGCAAACGTGCCGCGACCGTCCCGCAACCCGTCCTGACCACCGGGGCGGCGGGCCGGGGTGAACCGGGAGAGCCTGGGGCAAAGCGGTCAGATCGCCCACGTGGGAATATCGCACGGCAATACCCGTTGTCTCAGCACGGAGGGTGAGCCCCAGCCTGGACGGTAGGCTCCCGGGAGAAGCGGGATCTACCCTCCGTGACCGGCACCACCCAACGTCGGGACCACAGCGTCGTGGCCGACCCGGTCCCCATTCACGGGGTCACTCTTCACAATGGAAGGAGCCCTGAGACAGGGTGAGCACCACTGCGCCGACGAACGCATTCGAGTGGACCGACCTGGACGAGCGCACGGTTGACACCGCGCGCGTCCTGGCCATGGACGCCGTCCAGAAGGTTGGCAACGGACACCCGGGGACGGCCATGTCGCTGGCCCCCGCCGCCTACCTGATCTTCCAGCGCTTCCTGCGCCACGACCCGACCGACCCGTCCTGGGTCGGCCGCGACCGTTTCGTCCTCTCCCCCGGGCACACCAGCCTGACGCTGTACACCCAGCTGTACTTCTCGGGTTACGGCCTGGAGCTGGACGACCTCAAGGCCTTCCGCGTGGCCGGCAGCCGCACCCCCGGCCACCCCGAGCACGGCCACACCGCCGGCGTCGAGACCACCACCGGCCCGCTCGGCCAGGGCATCGCCAACGCGGTCGGCATGGCGATGGCCGCCCGCTACGAGCGCGGCCTCTTCGACCCGCAGTCCCCGGCCGGCGAGTCCCCGTTCGACCACACCATCTGGGCCATCGTCTCGGACGGCGACCTGGAGGAGGGCATCTCCGCCGAGGCCTCCTCGCTGGCCGGCCACCAGAAGCTGGGCAACCTGGTCGCGGTCTACGACGACAACCACATCTCGATCGAGGGCGACACCGAGACCGCCTTCTCCGAGGACGTCCTCAAGCGCTACGAGGCGTACGGCTGGCACGTCCAGCGCGTCACCCCGAAGGCGAACGGCGACATCGACGTGGCCGCCCTGGCCGACGCCCTGGCCGCCGCCAAGGCCGAGACCGCCCGCCCGTCGCTGATCGCGATGCGCACGATCATCGCCTGGCCGGCCCCGGACGCCCAGAACACCGCCAAGGCGCACGGCTCCGCGCTCGGCGCCGCCGAGATCGCCGCCACCAAGAAGGTCCTCGGCTTCGACCCGGAGAAGACCTTCGAGGTCAGCGACCAGGTCATCGAGCACGCCCGCCAGGTCATCAAGCGCGGCAAGGCCGCCCGCGACCAGTGGCAGCAGGGCTTCGACGCCTGGCGCACCGCCGACCCGCAGCGCGCCGCCGAGTTCGACCGCATCCAGGCCGGCGAGCTGCCCGAGGGCTGGAAGAAGGCCGTCCCGACCTTCCCGGCCGGCAAGGACGTCGCCACCCGCAAGGCCTCCGGCGAGACGCTGAAGGCGCTCGGCGCGGTGATCCCGGAGCTGTGGGGCGGCTCGGCCGACCTCGCCGAGTCGAACCTCACCACCATCGACGAGGAGAGCTCCTTCCTCCCCGAGGGCAACCCGCTGAAGTCGGCCAGCCCGTACGGCCGGACGATCCACTTCGGCATCCGCGAGCACGCCATGGGCTCGACCATGAACGGCATCGCCCTGCACGGGAAGACCCGCGTGTACGGCGGCACCTTCCTGGTCTTCGCCGACTACATGCGCCCGGCCGTGCGCCTGGCCGCGCTGATGAAGCTGCCGGTCACCTACGTGTGGACGCACGACTCCATCGGCCTCGGCGAGGACGGCCCGACCCACCAGCCGGTCGAGCACCTGGCCTCGCTGCGCGCCATCCCGGGCCTGGCCATGGTCCGCCCGGCCGACGCCAACGAGACCGCCGTCGCCTGGCGCACCATCATCGAGCGCCAGACCACCCACCCGGGCCCGGTCGGCCTGGCGCTCACCCGCCAGAACGTCCCGACCTTCGACCGCTCGTCGTACGGCAACGCCGAGCTCACCGCGAAGGGCGGCTACGTCCTGGCCGAGGCCTCCACCGGCGACCCGCAGGTGATCCTGCTGGGCACCGGTTCCGAGGTCCAGCTGGCCGTCCGGGCCCGCGAGGTGCTGGAGGCCGAGGGCATCGCCACCCGCGTGGTCTCGGTCCCGTCCTTCGAGTGGTTCCAGGAGCAGGACCAGGCCTACCGCGACAGCGTGCTGCCGCCGTCGGTCAAGGCCCGCGTCTCGGTCGAGGCCGGCATCGCCCAGGGCTGGCGCGAGCTGGTCGGCGACCACGGCCGGATCGTCTCGCTGGAGCACTTCGGCGCCTCCGCCGACTACCAGGTGCTGTTCGAGGAGTTCGGCATCACCGCCGAGCGCGTGGTGGCCGAGGCCCACAACGCCCTGCGCTCCCTCGAAGCCGTCAACCGCTAGCACCTCCCGGGCCGCGTGCCCGCCCGCACGCGGGCACGCGGCCCCGCTGACCACACCACGAAGCACAAAAGAAGCAGAAGGACTGAAGCACCATGACTGACGCACTGAAGCGCCTCAGCGACGAAGGCGTGGCGATCTGGCTGGACGACCTCAGCCGCAAGCGGCTGAACACCGGCAACCTGGCCGAGCTGGTGCAGCACAAGCACGTGGTGGGTGTGACCACCAACCCGACCATCTTCCAGAAGGCCATCGCCGGCAGCGGCGACAGCTCCTACGACGGCCAGCTGCGCGACCTCGCCGTCCGCAAGGTCACCACCGACGAGGCGATCCGCATGATCACCACCTCGGACGTGCGCGACGCCGCCGACGTGCTGCGCCCGGTCTACGACGCCTCCAACGGCCGCGACGGCCGGGTCTCGATCGAGGTCGACCCGCGCCTGGCGCACCAGACCGCCCCCACCGTGGCCGAGGCCAAGCAGCTGTGGTGGCTGGTCGACCGCCCGAACGTCTTCATCAAGATCCCCGCCACCAAGGCCGGCCTGCCCGCGATCAGCGAGGTCATCGGCCTCGGCATCAGCGTCAACGTCACGCTGATCTTCTCGCTGGACCGCTACAAGGCCGTCATGGACGCCTACCTCACCGGTCTGGAGGCCGCCAAGGCCAAGGGCCTGGACCTCTCCCAGATCGAGTCCGTCGCCTCCTTCTTCGTCTCCCGCGTGGACACCGAGATCGACAAGCGCCTGGACGCGATCGGCGGCGAGGCCAAGGAGCTGCGCTCCAAGGCCGCGCTGGCCAACGCCCGCCTCGCCTACCAGGCGTACGAGGAGGTCTTCGGCAGCGTCGACGGCAAGACCGCCGGCAGCGCCCGCTGGGCCGCCCTGGAGGCCGCCGGCGCCAAGCCGCAGCGCCCGCTGTGGGCCTCGACCGGTGTCAAGGACCCGGCCCTGCCGGACACCCTGTACGTCACCGAGCTGGTCGCCCCCGGCACCGTCAACACCATGCCCGAGGCCACCCTGGACGCCACCGGCGACCACGGCGTGGTGACCGGCAACACCATCGTCCCCAACTACGCCGACGCGAAGGCCGTCCTGGACGCCATCGCCGCCGCCGGTGTCGACTACGACGACGTGGTGCAGGTGCTGGAGGACGAGGGCGTGCAGAAGTTCGAGCAGTCCTGGCAGGAGCTGCTCGACACCGTCACCGCCTCGCTCGCCGCCTTCGCCGACGAGAAGTGACCCTCGCTCACAGCCAGCGCACGAAAGCGGAGCCCATCAAGTGAGCACTGATTTCCCCGAGTTGACGGCCGACACGGATGCGGGCGATCCCCCGCCGGCGCCCGTCAACCCGCTGCGTGACCCCACCGACCGGCGGCTCCCGCGCATCGCGGGGCCGTCCGGCCTGGTCATCTTCGGGGTCACCGGCGACCTGTCCCGCAAGAAGCTGATGCCGGCCATCTACGACCTGGCCAACCGCGGCCTGCTGCCGCCGGGCTTCTCCCTGGTCGGCTTCGCCCGCCGCGAGTGGGAGGACGAGGACTTCGCCAAGGAGGTCCACGACGCGGTCAAGGAGCACGCCCGGACGCCGTTCCGGGAGGAGGTCTGGCAGCAGCTCGCCAAGGGCATGCGCTTCGTCCAGGGCACCTTCGACGACGACGACGCCTTCGACAAGCTCCGCGAGACCATCGAGGAGCTGGACAAGGCGCAGGGCACCGGCGGCAACTTCGCCTTCTACCTGTCCGTCCCGCCGAAGTTCTTCCCGACCGTCGTCCAGCAGCTCAAGAAGCACGGCCTGGCCGACCCGCCGAAGGGCTCCTGGCGCCGCGCCGTCATCGAGAAGCCCTTCGGCCACGACCTGGAGAGCGCGCAGGAGCTCAACAAGGTCGTCCACGAGGTCTTCCCGCGCGACGAGGTCTTCCGGATCGACCACTACCTGGGCAAGGAGACGGTCCAGAACATCCTGGCGTTGCGCTTCGCCAACCAGATGTTCGAGCCGATCTGGAACCGCTCGTACGTCGACCACGTGCAGATCACCATGGCCGAGGACATCGGCATCGGCGGCCGGGCCGGCTACTACGACGGCATCGGCTCCGCCCGTGACGTGATCCAGAACCACCTGCTCCAGCTGATGGCGCTCACCGCCATCGAGGAGCCGGCGTCCTTCCACCCGAAGGCGCTGGTCGCCGAGAAGCTCAAGGTGCTCAGCGCCGTCAAGCTCCCGGCCGACCTGGGCAAGCACACCGTGCGCGGCCAGTACGCGGCCGGCTGGCAGGGCGGCGAGGAGGTGCCCGGCTACCTGGACGAGGACGGCATCAACCCCGACTCCAGGACCGACACCTACGCGGCCATCAAGCTGGAGATCAACAACCGCCGCTGGGCGGGCGTCCCGTTCTACCTGCGCACCGGCAAGCGGCTGGGCCGCCGGGTCACCGAGATCGCGGTGGTCTTCCAGCGCGCCCCGTACCTGCCGTTCGACTCCTACGCGACCGAGGAGCTGGGGCAGAACGCCCTGGTCATCCGGGTCCAGCCGGACGAGGGCGTGACGGTGCGGTTCGGCTCCAAGGTGCCGGGCACCTCCTTCGAGGTCCGGGACGTCACGATGGACTTCGCCTACGGCGAGTCCTTCACCGAGTCCAGCCCGGAGGCGTACGAGCGGCTCATCCTCGACGTGCTGCTCGGCGACGCCAACCTGTTCCCGCGCCACCAGGAGGTCGAGCTCTCCTGGCAGATCCTCGACCCGATCGAGAAGTACTGGGACACCCACGGCAGGCCCGCCCAGTACGCGGCGGGGACCTGGGGCCCCGTCGAGGCGGACGAGATGCTCGCACGAGACGGCAGGAGCTGGCGCCGGCCATGAAGATCGACCTCACCGACACGACCTCCAGCAAGATCAACGCAGCGCTGATGGCGGCGCGCCGGGCCAGCGGCTCCACCGCCGCCGGCATGGTGCTCACCCTCGTGATCGTGACCGACGAGGGCAGCGCCTACGACGCCCTCAAGGCCGCCAACGAGGCCTCCCGCGAGCACCCGATGCGCACCCTCGCGGTGATCAAGCGCGCCGGGCGCTCGCCCCGGGCCCGCGCCGAGACCCGCCTGGACGCGGAGATCCTGGTCGGCTCGGACGCCGGCTCCGGCGAAACGGTCATCCTGCGCATGCACGGCGAACTCGTCGCGCACGCCCAGTCCGTGGTCCTGCCGCTGCTGCTGCCGGACGCCCCGACCGTGGTGTGGTGGCCGGAGAACGCCCCGCTGCACCCGGCACAGGACCCGCTGGGCGCGCTCGCCCAGCGCCGGATCACCGACGCGGTCACCGCCGAGTCCCCGGTCGGCCAGCTCGCCCAGCGGGCGCAGAGCTACACCCCGGGCGACACCGACCTGGCCTGGACCCGGATCACCGGCTGGCGATCCATGCTGGCCGCCGCGCTGGACCAGCGGCCGTCCCAGATCACCTCCGCGGTGGTCGAGGGCGAGTCCTACAACCCCAGCGTCGAGCTGCTCGGCCTCTGGCTCACCAACCGGCTGCACGTGCCGGTCGAGCGGGTCGTCACCGGCGGCCCGGGCATCACCGCGGTGCACCTGCGCACCCCGGACGGGGACATCACCCTGGACCGCCCGGACGGCCTGCTGGGCACGCTCTCCATGCCCGGCTCGCCGGACCGTCAGGTGGCGCTCAAGCGGCGCGACACCTCGGAGCTGATCGCCGAGGAGCTGCGCCGGCTCGACCCGGACGACATCTACGCGACGGCCGTGCGCACGCCCGTCGAGCGGCTGCGCGAGCCGGTCGACGGCGAGCCGGCGGCCCCGGCCGGGCAGCCCGCCGGGGACTCCGCCGAGGCCCCGGGGGCCACGGAGGCCGCAGAGGCCACGGAGGCCACGGAGGCCACGGAGGCCAACCCCGCCCGGGTGACCGCCGACGGCACGGACCGGACCACCGCGAAGAAGACCGCGGGCAAGCGCGCCGCCAAGGGGAGCGCATGACCGCCGCCACCCCGCAGCTGGTCGTCCACCGGGACAAGGAGCTGATGGCCCAGGCGGCCGCGGCCCGCCTGATCACCCGGATCGTGGACGCCCAGGCCGCCCGCGGCACCGCCTCGGTGGTGCTCACCGGCGGCCGCAACGGCAACGCCCTGCTGGCCGCGATCGCCGCCTCCCCGGCGCGCGACGCGGTCGACTGGGGCCGGCTGGACCTGTGGTGGGGCGACGAGCGCTTCGTGCCCGCCGCCGATCCGGACCGCAACGCCGTCCAGGCCCGCGCCGAGCTGCTGGACGCCGTCCCGCTCGACCCGGCGCGGGTGCACGAGATGCCCGCCTCGGACGGGGTGGACGGCTCGGACGTGGAGGCGGCCGCCGCCCGCTACGCCGAGGAGCTGGCCAGGGCCGCCGAGCCGGGCGACCGGCTCCGCGTCCCGGCCTTCGACGTGCTGCTGCTCGGCGTCGGCCCGGACACCCACGTCGCCTCGCTCTTCCCCGAGCACCCGGGCGTGCGGGAGACCGAGCTGACCGTGGTCGGCGTGCGCGGGGCCCCCAAGCCCCCGCCGACCCGGGTCTCGCTCACCCTCCCGGCCATCCGCGCGGCCCGCGAGGTCTGGCTGCTGGCCGCCGGCGGGGACAAGGCGGGCGCCGTCGCGCTGGCCCTGTCCGGCCCCGGCGAGCTGCAGGCACCCGCCTCCGGCGCGTACGGGCGCAGCCGCACCCTGTGGCTGCTGGACCGCGCCGCGGCGGAGCGGATCCCGCCGCAGCTCTACCCGCCGGCCTCGGCGTAACGGAGCACGGAAAGGGGGCGCCACCGTCATCGTGACGGTGGCGCCCCTTTCGCACTCGCAGCTGTGGGAGCCCGGCTCAGATCTCGCCGCGCAGCTTGGCCAGCGCCTCGGCGAGGATCGCCTCGCCGTCCGCGTCGGTGCGCCGCTCGCGGACGTACGCGAGGTGGGTCTTGTAGGGCTCGTTGCGGGACGGCGCCGGCGGGTTGTGCTCGTCCTGCCCGGCGGGGAAGCCGCAGCGCGGGCAGTCCCAGGTGTCCGGGATGACGGCCTCGGCGGCGAAGCTGGGCCGGGTCTCGTGCTTGTTGGCACACCAGAAGCTGATCCGGTTGCGCGGGGCGGACTCGCCGCGCTCCGCCTCGCCCATCGGGCCGGCTCCGACCCTGCTGCCACGGATGGCGTTGCCACTTGCCACGGTCTGACTCCCTGCGTGCTGGTGCGCCGACCCGCCGCGATGCGCGTCGGTGGCGAAAGTCGTCCTAGTGTAAGCAGGAGCTAAGCATCCGCCACCATCGCCCACGGGCCCCGACCGTCCCAGGATAATCGCTCGGACGACGGGGCGTCAGGCCCTCGTCAGCTCTTGTACTTGAGCACCATGTTGAGCACGATGATGCAGGCGAACCAGCCCAGGCCGACCACGATGGTGATGCGGTCCAGGTTGCGCTCGGCCACCGCCGAGCCTCCGCCGGTGGAGATGGCGCCACCGCCGAACATGTCGGACAGACCGCCACCCTTCCCCTTGTGCAGCAGCACCAGCAGGATCATCAGTGCGCTGAAAACGATCAGGGCAATCGAGAATCCGAGAACCACGACGGGACCAACTCTCTCGTATCTTCGGCGAAGGGGCCGGGCCGCGTACGGCGGTCCGGCCCCAAAGCCTACGTTGCTGCGGCGGCGTTAGCCTACTGCCTGGTCACGGTAGCGCACGATCTTGACGAACTCGTCGGCGTCCAGCGAGGCACCGCCGATCAGGCCGCCGTCGATGTCGGGCTTGGCCATCAGGCCGGCCGCGCTCGACGACTTGACCGAGCCGCCGTACAGCACCCGGACCTTGCCGGCCAGCTCGGCGTCGTACAGCTCGGCGATCCGCCCGCGGATGGCGGCGCAGACCTCCTGCGCGTCCTCCGGGGTGGCCACCTCGCCGGTGCCGATCGCCCAGACCGGCTCGTACGCGACCACGATCGACTCGGCCTGGTCCGCCGGGACGCCCTCCAGGGCGCCGTCCAGCTGGGCCAGGGTGTACTCGACGTGGGTGCCGGCCTTGCGGATCTCCAGCGGCTCGCCGATGCACAGGATCGGGGTGACCCCGGCCCGGTAGGCGGCCTTGACCTTGGCGTTGACGATCTCCTCGTTCTCGCCGTGGTACTGGCGGCGCTCCGAGTGGCCGATCACCGCGTAGGTGCACTGCAGCTTGGCCAGCATCGGGCCGGAGACCTCGCCGGTGTAGGCGCCGGAGTCGTGCTGCGAGATGTCCTGCGAGCCGTACTTGATCTTCAGCTTGTCGCCGAAGACCAGGGTCTGCACCGACCGCAGGTCGGTGAACGGCACCAGGACGGCGACCTCGACGGCCTCGTAGTCCTTGTCGGCCAGCGCGAACGCCAGCTTCTGGGTGTGCTGGATGGCCTCAAGGTGGTTGAGGTTCATCTTCCAGTTGCCCGCCATCAGCGGGAGACGCTCAGTCATGCTGTCAGCCTTCCAGGGCGGCGAGACCGGGAAGGGTCTTGCCCTCCAGGTACTCGAGGCTCGCGCCACCGCCGGTCGAGATGTGTCCAAAGGCGTTCTCGTCGAAGCCCAGGATGCGAACGGCCGCGGCGGAGTCGCCGCCGCCGACCACGGTGAAGCCGGGGCTGTCGAGCAGGCCCTGCGCGACGGCCTTGGTGCCGTTCGCGTAGTCGGGGTGCTCGAAGACGCCCATCGGGCCGTTCCAGAACACGGTGCCCGCGTCGGCCAGCTTCGCCGCGTACAGCTCGCGGGTCTTCGGGCCGATGTCCAGGCCCTCCTGGTCGGCCGGGATCGCGTCCGCGTCGACGGTCGTCGGGTTCGCCGGGGCCTTGGTCTTGAGGTCCGGGAAGTCGGCCGAGACCAGGACGTCGACCGGCAGGACGAACTCGACGCCCCGCTTCTCGGCCCGGGCCAGGTACTCCAGGCAGACCGGGATCTGGTCCTTCTGCAGCAGCGAGATGCCGACCTCGTGGCCCTTGGCCGCGAGGAAGGTGTACGCCATGCCGCCGCCGACCAGGATCTTGTCGGCCTTCTCCAGCAGGTTGTCGATCACGGCGAGCTTGTCGGACACCTTGGCACCGCCGAGCACGACGACGTACGGGCGCGCGACCTCGTCGGTGAGCTTCTTCAGCACGCCGACCTCGGTGGCGATCAGGTCGCCGGCGGCGTGCGGCAGCAGGCCGGGCAGGTCGTAGACCGAGGCGTGCTTGCGGTGCACGGCGCCGAAGCCGTCGCCCACGTACAGGTCGGCCAGGGTGGCGAGCTGCTCGGCGAAGGCCTTGCGCTCGGCGTCGTCCTTGCTGGTCTCACCGGCGTTGAAGCGCAGGTTCTCCAGCAGCGCGACGTCGCCGTCGCCCAGCCCGGCCACCGCGGCCTTCGCGCTGTCGCCCACGGTGTCGGCGGCGAAGACGACGTTCCTGCCGAGGATCTCGCCGAGGCGCTCGGCCGCCGGGGCGAGCGAGAACTGCGGGTCCGGCGCGCCCTTGGGCCGGCCGAGGTGCGAGGCGACGACGACCCTGGCACCGCGCTCGACGAGCTTGGCGATGGTCGGCGCGACGGCGCGGATCCGGCCGTCGTCGGTGATCGTGCTGCCCTCCAGCGGCACGTTCAGGTCGGCGCGGACGAAGACGCGCTTGCCTGCGACGTCGAGGTCTTCGATGGTCTTCACGGGTTCTTCGGTCTCCTGGGGAGATGGTTGATGCGCAGAGAGGCGGCACGGCGCAGGGGCCGCCTGGAAGGTTCTTGTACGCAGAACGAGGGCCCGGTCGGCATGGTGCGCCGTCCGGGCCCTCGCCCTCACATCACGTCAGCTCCCACTTCGTCAGAGCTGGTCACCGACGATGGCGACCAGGTCGACGACGCGGTTCGAGTAGCCCCACTCGTTGTCGTACCAGCCGAGCACCTTGACCTGGTTTCCCTGGACCATGGTGAGCTGGGAGTCGAAGATGCAGGAGTGCGGGTCGTTGACGATGTCCGAGGAGACGATCGGGTCTTCGGTGTAGGCCAGGATGCCCGCGAGCGGGCCCTCCTGCGCGGCCTTCTGGAAGGCCGCGTTGACCTCGTCCTTGGTGACCTCGCGCTCCAGGGTGACGACCAGGTCCGTGATGGAACCGGTCGGGACCGGGACGCGCAGCGAGGTGCCGTCCAGCTTGCCCTTCAGCTCCGGCAGGACCAGGGCGGTCGCCTTGGCGGCACCGGTCGAGGTCGGGATGATGTTCTGCGAGGCCGCACGAGCACGGCGCAGGTCCTTGTGCGGGAAGTCCAGGGTGACCTGGTCGTTGGTGAACGCGTGGACGGTGGTCATCAGACCCTTGACGATGCCGAAGCTCTCGTTCAGCACCTTGGCCATCGGCGCCACGCAGTTGGTGGTGCAGGAGGCGTTGGAGATGACGTGGTGGTTGGCCGCGTCGTACTTGTCGTCGTTGACGCCCAGGACGACGGTGATGTCCTCGCCGGTGGCGGGCGCCGAGATGATGACCTTCTTGGCGCCGGCGGCGATGTGCTTGGCCGCGGCCTCGGCCTTGGTGAAGATGCCGGTGGACTCGACGACGATGTCGGCGCCCAGGGCGGCCCAGGGAAGGTTGGCGGGGTCGCGCTCGGCGGTCACCTTGAAGGTGTGGCCGTCGACGGTGATGCTGTCCTCGGTGTGCGAGACCTCGCCCGGGAAGGTGCCCAGGGTGGTGTCGTACTTGAGCAGGTGGGCCAGGGTCTTGGTGTCGGTGAGGTCGTTGACACCGACGATCTCGATGTCCGCGCCCTGAGCCTTGACAGCGCGGAAGAAGTTGCGGCCGATGCGGCCGAAGCCGTTGATGCCTACCCGGATCGTCACGAACCGATCTCCTCGTTAGGTACGCCGGCACGAGGCCGACGGGATGAGATTTGGGAAGTCCCCGACCGCCTACGACCCTACCCCTCGGACGGCTGGGAGGGCACATCGCGCCACCTCGTGAGACTGGGCGTGGCGCCCCCGAAACCCGCTTTCAGGCCGTCCGTCCCTACCCCGCCGGGCAGTTGGTCCCAGGACCATTGGTCTTGACCAATTCGGGAGCCCGGCCCGGCCCCGGAACGACGCACGGCCGGCGCCCGTCGTGCGGGCACCGGCCGTGGTTTCGTCACGCACCGTGAGCGTCAGTTGAGCGCCATCTCGTCCGTCAGGCTCGCCTCGGTGCCCGGCAGGCCCAGCTCCGACGCGCGCTTGTCCGCCATCGCCAGCAGCCGGCGGATCCGGCCGGCCACCGCGTCCTTGGTCAGCGGCGGGTCGGCGAGCGCGCCCAGCTCCTCCAGCGAGGCCTGCTTGTGCTGCATCCGCAGCTGGCCGGCCGCGGCCAGGTGCTCGGGCACCTCCTCGCCCAGGATCTCCAGCGCGCGCTGCACCCGGGCGCCGGCCGCCACCGCGGCGCGGGCCGAGCGGCGCAGGTTGGCGTCGTCGAAGTTGGCCAGCCGGTTCGCGGTGGCCCGGACCTCGCGCCGCATCCGGCGCTCCTCCCAGGCGAGCACCGACTCGTGGGCGCCGAGCCGGGTCAGCAGCGCGCCGATCGCGTCGCCGTCGCGGATGACCACCCGGTCCACCCCGCGCACCTCGCGGGCCTTGGCCGGGATGCCGAGCCGGCGGGCCGCACCGACCAGCGCCAGGGCGGCCTCGGAGCCGGGGCAGGTGATCTCCAGCGAGGAGGAGCGGCCCGGCTCGGTGAGCGAGCCGTGCGCCAGGAAGGCTCCGCGCCAGGCCGCCTCGGCGTCACAGGTCGCGCCGGAGACGACCGCCGGGGGCAGGCCCCGGATCGGGCGGCCCCGGCCGTCCACCAGACCGGTCTGGCGGGCCAGCAGCTCGCCGTCCTTGACCACCCGGACCACGAAGCGGCTGCCGCGCCGCAGCCCGCCGGGGGCCATCACCACGAGGTCGGAGGAGTGCCCGAAGATCTCCAGCAGGTCCTTGCGCAGCCGCCGCGCCGCCGCCCCGGTGTCCAGCTCCGCCTCGATCACGATGCGGCCGCTCACGATGTGCAGTCCGCCCGCGAACCGCAGGATCGCCGACACCTCCGCCTTGCGGCAGCAGGCCCGCGTGACCGGGAGCCGGCTGATCTCGTCCTTCACCGCTGGAGTCATCGCCATGGCCCGATCCTTCCATGTGTCCGGAAAATCCGGTCGTACGCGGCCGCCAACAGCTCCGGGTCGTGTCGCGGGCTCCCGTCGGTGCGGGCCACCGTACCGAGCACCAGAGCGGCACCCATCCGTTCGGCGGCCTTCTCCAATCCGGCCAGGTCCGCCTGGCCGAAGGCGCCACCGGTGACGGCGCGCTCGTCCACCAGGATCGCATCCACGGCGAGGCCCGGGGCGTGGTCGGCGATGACCTCCAGGTGGCGCTGCGGGGTGAAGCCCTCGGTCTCGCCGGGCTGCGGGGCGAGGTTCAGGGTGAGCAGGCGGCGGGCGCGGGTCTCCTCCAGCGCCTTGGCCAGCTCGGGGACCAGCAGGTGCGGCAGCACGCTGGTGAACCAGGAGCCGGGGCCGAGCACCACCCAGTCCGCCTCGCGCACGGCCGCGACCGCCTCCGGGACGGCCGGCGGCTCGGCCGGCAGCAGCCGGATCGACTGCACCGTGCCCGGGGTCGCCGCGACGCTGGCCTGGCCGCGCACGGCGGTGACCGCGCCCGGGCGGGCCGGGTCGAGACCGCGCACCGTCGCCTCGATGTCCAGCGGCACCGCCGACATCGGCAGCACCCGGCCCTGGACGTTCAGCAGCCGGCCGACCCAGTCCAGCGCGGCCACCGGGTCGCCCAGCTTCTCCCAGAGGGCCACGATCAGCAGGTTGCCGACCGCGTGGCCGCCGAGCTCGCCGGTGCCGGTGAAGCGCTGCTGGATCACCTCGGACCAGGTGCGGCCCCAGTCGTCGTCCCCGCACAGCGCGGCCAGCGCCTTGCGCAGGTCGCCCGGCGGCAGCACGCCCAGCTCCTCGCGCAGCCGGCCGCTGGAGCCGCCGTCGTCGGCGACGGTGACCACGGCCGTCAGGTCGGTGGTCAGCCGGCGCAGCGCGGACAGCGAGGCGGACAGGCCCTGGCCGCCGCCGAGGGCGGCGATCCGGGGGGCGGGATTGGTCCGGGCGGGACTGCTGCGCGGCCGGCTCGGAGCCGGGGGCCGGGCCGGGCTGCCCGCCCGGTCACCGGCTCTGCCCTGCGGCTGCCGCCCGGGCCCGTATCCCGCCACTCCCGCCACGAATCACCTCGCGTTCCTCGCCCCGCCACCGGCTCCGCCGGGGCCCGGCAGGAGGGCGGCGGTCACTCCCGGCCCATGTCACGGTGGACGAGCACCGTTTCCACCCCGTCCGCGATGAGACGCTTGGTCAGCCGCTCGGACATGGCGACGCTCCGGTGCTTGCCACCGGTGCAGCCTACGGCAAGCGTCATGTAGCGCTTCCCCTCCCGGCGGTACCCCTCGGTCACGATCCGGAGCAGCTCCGCGTAACCGTTCAGGAACTCGTTGGCACCGGGCTGCTGGAACACGTAGTCGGCGACGTCCGCGTCGGTGCCGGTGCGGGCGCGCAGCTCGGGCACCCAGTGCGGGTTGGGCAGGAAGCGGCAGTCCACCACCAGGTCGGCGTCGACCGGCAGGCCGTACTTGAAGCCGAAGGACATCACGGTGGCGCGCAGCTCGGGCTCGTCGTGGTCGGCGAACTGGGCGTCCAGCTTGGCGCGCAGCTGGTGCACGTTGAGGTTGGACGTGTCGATCACCAGGTCGGCCTCGCCGCGCAGGTCGCGCAGCAGGTCGCGCTCCTGGGCGATGCCGTCGACGATCCGGCCGTCCGCCTGCAGCGGGTGCGGGCGGCGGACGCTCTCGAAGCGGCGCACCAGGGCCTCGTCGGAGGAGTCGAGGAAGACCACCTGGAGGCGCACGCCGCGCTTCTCCAGCTCGTCCAGCGAGGTCAGCAGGTCGTCGAAGAACTGCCGGCCGCGGACGTCCACGACCACGCCGATCCGGGCCACGTTCCCCTGGGAGCGGGCGCCGAGGTCGACCATGGTCGGGATCAGGGCCGGCGGCAGGTTGTCGACCACGAACCAGCCGAGGTCCTCCAGGCACTTGGCCGCGGTGGAGCGGCCGGCTCCGGACATGCCGGAGATGATCACCAGCTCCGGCGCGTTCTCGGCCACGTCTGACACGGTCACTTCGGTTCCCCGCTCTCGGTCTTTCTGCTGGGGAGAACGCCTACGGCGCGGCCGCCCTTCCCCGGCCCGGACGGGCGCGCGGGGGCGGGGCGGGCCTGCTGACGGGCGGCGTCGGCCGTCATGGCGTCTCCTGGGATGGTGCGGTCAGGGGCACTGCGGTCACGACCTCGTCGGCCCCGTCCTCGATGATCTCGCCGGTCGCGGTGTTGACCGCGGGTGCGGCGGGTGTACGGGAGGACAACGCCGCCGCGACTGTCTCCGCCGTGCGGCGTCCGATGCCGGGTACGGCGCAGAGTTCGTCGACGGTGGCCGCCCGGAGCCTCTTCAGCGAGCCGAAGTGCTTGAGCAGTGCCCGGCGGCGAGTCTCGCCGAGGCCCGGGACGGAGTCCAGCTCCCCGGCGGTGAGTCGCTTGGAACGCTTGGCGCGCTGGTAGGTGATCGCGAAACGGTGGGCCTCGTCGCGGACGCGCTGCAGCAGGTACAGGCCCTCGCTGGAGCGGGGCAGCACCACCGGGTCGTCCTCGCCGGGCAGCCAGACCTCCTCCAGGCGCTTGGCCAGGCCGCACAGCGCGACGTCGTCGATGCCGAGTTCGTCCAGGGCGCGACGGGCGGCGGCGACCTGCGGCTGGCCGCCGTCGACCACCAACAGCTGCGGCGGGTAGGCGAAGCGGCGCGGGCGGCCGTCCTCGGTGCGCGGGCCCTCCCCCTCGTCGTCCGCCTCGGGGACGGCCCACTCGCCGGTCTGCTCGCGCTCCTGGAGGTAGCGGCGGAAGCGCCGGCCGATCACCTCGTGCATCGAGCGGACGTCGTCCTGGCCGTCGAACCCCTTGATCTGGAAGCGCCGGTACTCGCTCTTGCGGGCCAGGCCGTCCTCGAAGACGACCATCGAGGCGACCACGTCCTCGCCCTGGAGGTGGGAGATGTCGAAGCACTCGATGCGCAGCGGGACGGAGTCCAGCTCCAGCGCGTCGGCGATCTCCTGCAGGGCGCGGCTGCGGGTGGTGAGGTCGGAGGCCCGCTTGGTCTTGTGCAGCGCCAGCGCCTGCTGGGCGTTGCGCTGCACGGTGGCCATCAGGTCCTTCTTGTCGCCGCGCTGCGGGATGCGCAGGTCGACCTGGCTGCCGCGCAGGTCGCTCAGCCAGTCCCGGACCGGCCCGACCGGGTCGGGCAGCGCGGGCACCAGCACCTCGCGCGGGACGGACTCGTTGCGCTCGTCCGCGGCGGCGGCGCCGTACAGCTGCTGCAGGGCGTGCTCGACCAGGCCGGCCGTGTCGACGTCCTCGACCTTGTCGGTGACCCAGCCGCGCTGGCCGCGCACCCGGCCGCCGCGGACGTGGAAGATCTGCACGGCGGCTTCGAGTTCGTCCTCGGCGACGGCCAGCAGGTCGGCGTCGGTGGCGTCGGCGAGCACGATGGCGTTCTTCTCCATCGCGCGCTTGAGGGCGCCGATGTCGTCCCGCAGCCGGGCCGCCTTCTCGTACTCCATCTCCTCGGCGGCCTCCTGCATCTCCGTCTCCAGGCGGCGCAGGTAGTTGCCGGTGCGCCCGGCCATGAAGTCGCAGAAGTCCTCGGCCAGCGCCCGGTGTTCGTCCGCCGTCACCTTGCCGACGCAGGGCGCCGCGCACTTGCCGATGTAGCCGAGCAGGCAGGGCCGGCCGACCTGCCGGGCGCGCTTGAAGACGCCGTTGGAGCAGGTGCGGACGGGGAAGACGCGCAGCAGCAGGTCGACCGTCTCGCGGATCGCCCAGGCGTGCCCGTACGGGCCGAAGTAGCGCACGCCCTTCTTGTGCGCCCCGCGCATCACCTGGACCCGCGGGTACTCCTCGTTCAGGGTGACGGCGAGCTCCGGATAGCTCTTGTCGTCGCGGTACTTGACGTTGAACCGGGGGTCGAACTCCTTGATCCAGGAGTACTCCAGCTGCAGCGCCTCGACCTCGGTGGCGACCACCGTCCACTCCACCGAGGCGGCGGTGGTCACCATCGTCGCGGTGCGCGGGTGCAGCCCGGCCAGGTCCTGGAAGTACGAGGACAGGCGCGGGCGCAGGCTCTTGGCCTTGCCGACGTAGATGACCCGGCCGTGGGCGTCGCGGAACTTGTAGACGCCCGGGGACGTCGGGATCGCTCCCGGCGCCGGGCGGTAGGTGCTCGGGTCAGCCATGGGTCCACCGTACCGATCGGGGCCGGTGCCGCGGGGGAAAGATCACGGGGACGGGGCTCGCCTGCTTCAGCTCGGGGTCACCTTGAGGTTCCCGCCCTCGACCGTGACGGCGTAGGCGGGCAGCGGGGTCGGGGCCGGGCCGTCCTGCACGGAGCCGTCGGTGATGGCGAACCGGCTGCCGTGGCACGGGCACTGGATCTGCTGCTTCTTCACCTGGTCCACCACGCAGCCGGCGTGGGTGCACTTGGCGCTGAACGCCTTGAACTGGCCCTCGGCGGGCTGGGTCACGACGATCTTCTGCTCCCGGAAGACCTTTCCGCCGCCGACCGGGACGTCGGTGGCCGGGCCGAGGTCCACCGGGCCCTTGGGGGCGCTGCTCTTGCCGGAGGAGGAGTCGGCGGAGGAGCCGCAGCCGGCGACCGCCACGGTGCCGCCGGCCGCCAGGGCGGCCGCGGCTCCGCAGAGCAGGGTGCGGCGGGAGGTGGCGGGGCTGGACTCGGGGGCCTCGGACATCGGTGCTCTCCTGCGGTTCGGCTGCTCGTGGGACCACGGAAGTCTATGCGGCACGCGCCCCGCCGCCCCCTGGACGTCCGGGGAACGGCGGGGCGGGGCCGACTACTTCTTCGCCGCGACGGCCCGCTTGCGCGGCGCCCGCTTGGCGGGGGCGGCGACCGGGGCGTCCGCGAAGTCGCCCGGCAGGATGTCCCGGAGGAACTTGCCGGTGTGGCTCTCCGGGACGGCCGCGATCTGCTCCGGGGTGCCCTCGGCGACCACCGTGCCGCCGCCGGAACCGCCCTCGGGGCCCATGTCGACGACCCAGTCGGCGGTCTTGATCACGTCGAGGTTGTGCTCGATCACGATCACCGTGTTGCCCTTGTCGACCAGCCCGCTGAGCACCTTGATCAGCTTGCTGATGTCCTCGAAGTGCAGGCCGGTGGTGGGCTCGTCCAGCACGTAGACCGTCCGCCCGGTGGAGCGCTTCTGCAGTTCCGAGGCGAGCTTGACGCGCTGCGCCTCGCCGCCGGACAGCGTCGGCGCGGACTGGCCGAGCCGGACGTAGCCGAGGCCGACGTCGTTGAGCGTCCGCAGGTGGCGGGCGATCGCCGGGACGGCCTCGAAGAAGGCCAGCGCCTCCTCGATCGGCATGTCCAGCACCTCGGCGATGGACTTGCCCTTGTAGTGCACCTCCAGCGTCTCCCGGTTGTACCGGGCGCCGTGGCACACCTCGCACGGCACGTAGACGTCCGGCAGGAAGTTCATCTCGATCTTGATGGTGCCGTCGCCGGTGCAGTTCTCGCAGCGGCCGCCCTTCACGTTGAACGAGAACCGGCCGGGCAGGTAGCCGCGGACCTTGGCCTCCTGCGTCTCCGCGAACAGCCGGCGCACGTGGTCGAACACCCCGGTGTAGGTGGCCGGGTTGGAGCGCGGCGTCCGGCCGATCGGCGACTGGTCGACGTGCACCACCTTGTCCACCAGGTCCGTGCCGGTGATCCGGGTGTGCCGGCCGGGCACGCTGCGGGCGCCGTTCAGCTCCCGGGCGAGGTGGGTGTAGAGGATGTCGTTGACCAGCGTCGACTTGCCGGAGCCGGAGACGCCGGTGATCGCCGTGAAGGTGCCCAGCGGGAAGCCGACCGTGACGTCCTTGAGGTTGTGCTCGCGGGCGCCGTGCACCGTCAACTGCCGCTTCTTGTCCCGCTCGCGGCGCTCGGCCGGGACCGGGATGAACCGCTTGCCGGACAGGTACTGGCCGGTCAGCGACTCCTTGTTGGTGAGCAGCTGCTTCAGCGACCCGGAGTGCACCACCTTGCCGCCGTGCTCGCCGGCGCCCGGGCCGATGTCCACCACCCAGTCCGCGGTCTTGATGGTGTCCTCGTCGTGCTCGACCACGATCAGGGTGTTGCCGATGTCGCGCAGCCGCACCAGCGTCTCGATCAGCCGGTGGTTGTCCCGCTGGTGCAGGCCGATCGACGGCTCGTCCAGCACGTACAGCACGCCGACCAGGCCGGAGCCGATCTGGGTGGCCAGCCGGATGCGCTGCGCCTCGCCGCCGGAGAGGGTGCCGGCCGCGCGGTCCAGCGACAGGTAGTCCAGGCCGACGTCGACCAGGAAGCGCAGCCGCTCGTTGACCTCCTTGAGCACGCGCTCGGCGATCTGCTTGTCCCGGTCGTTCAGCTTCATCGCGCCCAGGAACTCGGCGCAGTCGCTGATCGACATCGACGAGACGTCGGCGATCGACTTCTCCTCGACGGTGACCGCCAGCACCACCGGCTTGAGCCGGGTGCCCTGGCAGGTCGGGCACGGCACCTCGCGCATGTAGCCCTCGAAGCGCTCGCGGCTGCTGTCGCTCTCCGCCTCGGTGTGCCGGCGCTGGATGAACGGGACGGCGCCCTCGAAGCCGGTGCTGTACGAGCGCTCGCGGCCGAAGCGGTTGCGGTAGCGGACCTGCACCTGGTGCTTGTGCCCGTACAGCAGCGCCTTCTTGGCGCGGGCCGGCAGCCCGGCCCAGGGGATGTCGGTGCGGAAGCCCAGCTCCTCGGCCAGCGCGTCGATCAGGCGCTGGAAGTACTCCTTGGCGTGCCCGGCCGACCACGGGTGGATCGCGCCCTCGTCCAGCGAGCGCTCCTGGTCCGGCACGACCAGCTCCGGGTCGACCTCCATCCGGTTGCCCAGGCCCGAGCAGTCCGGGCAGGCGCCGAACGGCGAGTTGAAGGAGAACGAGCGCGGCTCCAGCTCCTCGAACGACACGTCGTCGTACGGGCAGTAGAGGTGCTCGGAGTACATCCGCTCGCGCTCGGGGTCGTCCTCCGGGAGGTCGACGAAGTCGAGCACGACCATGCCGCCGGACAGCCGCAGGGCCGTCTCCACCGAGTCGGTGAGCCGCCGCTTGGCGCTCTCCTTGACGGTCAGGCGGTCGACGACCACCTCGACGGTGTGCTTCTCCTGCTTCTTCAGCTTCGGCGGCTCGGCGAGCTGGATCGTCTCGCCGTCCACCCGCGCGCGGGAGTAGCCCTTGGACTGGAGGTCGGCGAACAGGTCGACGAACTCGCCCTTGCGCTCGCGCACCACCGGGCTGAGCACCTGGAAGCGGGTGCCCTCGGAGAGCTCCAGCACCTTGTCGACGATCGCCTGCGGCGACTGCTTGGCGATCGGGCGGCCGCAGTGCGGGCAGTGCGGCTTGCCGATCCGGGCGAACAGCAGGCGCAGGTAGTCGTACACCTCGGTGATGGTGCCGACGGTCGAGCGGGGGTTGCGGTTGGTGGACTTCTGGTCGATCGAGACGGCCGGGGAGAGGCCCTCGATGAAGTCCACGTCGGGCTTGTCCATCTGACCCAGGAACTGGCGGGCGTAGGAGGACAGCGACTCGACGTAGCGGCGCTGGCCCTCGGCGAAGATCGTGTCGAAGGCGAGCGAGGACTTGCCGGAGCCGGAGAGGCCCGTGAAGACGATGAGGGAGTCGCGGGGCAGGTCGAGCGAGACGTTCTTGAGGTTGTGTTCGCGTGCACCGCGGACGACGAGGCGGTCGGCCACTGCTTCTGGCGCCTTTCTCCGGTGCCGAGACGGCTTGCGCCGAGGTTCGGGAGGTCTGCTTCTGGGTTCGTGTTCTTCTTCCAGGATGCGGCAGCCAGCCTATAGCTCAGACGTTCGAATATCGACTCTGTCCAGCGGGGACCACCCGAACGAGTGAGGGCCCGCCCCGGACGGTCCGTACCCGGACCGAAAAACCCCCTGCTCAGGGCCCGGATTCGGCGATAGCGTCAGCTGGTCAACGAGCGAAGCCCCCCGCGGGCAACGCCCCGTCCGCACCGAAGGCAGGATCGATGACCGACCCGCAGTCCGCCGCCGTCTCCGCCGCCAGCTGGCTCGCCCGGGCCGAGGAGAGCACCCAGCGTCTGCTGACCACCGTCGCCGCCCTGGAGCCCGACGCCGTCACCGGGCCCTCCGCGCTCCCCGGCTGGACCCGCGGCCACGTGCTCGCCCACCTCGCGCGCAACGCCGACTCCCTGGTCAACCTGCTGAACGGCGCCCGCACCGGCACCGACATCCCGCAGTACGCCAGCAACGAGGCCCGCGACCAGGACATCGAGCGCGACGCGCCCCGCCCGCTGGACGTCCAGCTCGCCGACCTGCGCGACTCGCACGCCCGCTTCGCCGAGGCCGCCGCGCTGATGACCGCCGAGGCCTGGACGGCCGGGGTCAAGCACCGCTCCGGCTACGTCTTCCCGGCGCACGAGATCCCGATGAAGCGCCTGCTGGAGCTGGACTACCACCACGTCGACCTCGACGCCGGCTACACCCCGGCGCAGTGGTCGGAGGCCTTCGCGGTGTCCCAGTTCCGCCGGCTCGCCAAGGTCCTGGAGGGCGACGACGACCTGGACGCCGCCGTCGAGCTGATCGCGGACGACACCGAGGACCGCGCCGTCATCGGCCTGGGCACCCCGTCGCTGACCGCCCGGGGCCCGGTCCGCGCCCTCGCCGCCTGGCTCTCCGGCCGCTCGGACGGCGCCGACCTGCGCCGCACCCCCGACACCGAGCTCCCCTGGCTTCCCCCGATGGGCTGAGGGCGGGACGATGATCCTGGACCCTGTTGCCGGACGAGGAGCAGACGGAATGACGTACCACGGAGCGGTCAAGGTCGGCGGACCGCCGGACGTGCGCGAGCTGGCCCACCTGATCATCACCAAGGTGGCCGTGGGCCCGTACGACAACAACGCCTACCTGCTGCGCTGCCGGGCCACCGACGAACAGCTGCTGATCGACGCGGCCGCCGACGCGCCCGTGCTGCTGGAGACGGTCGGCGACGAGCTGGCCACCGTGGTCACCACCCACCGGCACCACGACCACTGGGCCGCGCTCGCCGAGGTGGTCGCCACCACCGGCGCCCGCACCGCCGCCGGCGAGCACGACGCCGAGGGCATCGACGTCCCCACCGAGCTGCTGCTCGCGGACGGCGACCGGCTGCGCGTCGGCGAGGTCGAACTCACCGTCCGCCACCTGGTCGGCCACACCCCCGGCGCGATCGTGCTGGTCTACGACGACCCGCAGGGCCACCCGCACGTCTTCACCGGCGACTGCCTCTTCCCCGGCGGCGTCGGCAACACCTGGGGCGACCCGGAGGCCTTCCGGACCCTCTACCGGGACGTCACCGAGAAGATCTTCGACGCCCTCCCGGACGAGGCCTGGGTCTACCCCGGCCACGGCAACGACACCACCCTCGGCGCCGAGCGCCCCCACCTCGCGGAGTGGCGCGACCGCGGCTGGTGACGCCCCCCCGGGGGAACGCCGAGAGGCCCCCGGTGGACCGGAAACCGGTCCGCCGGGGGCCTCGGGCGTCGTGGCAGGGTCAGGCGTCGAGCTCCTGCGGCTCGCGCTCGGCCCGCCCGGCCTGCTCGGCCTGCTCGGCCTGCTCGGCCTGCTCGGCCTGCTTAGTGGAGGCCCGCAGGCTGGTGAAGGTGGTCACCGCCAGCACGACCACGATGAAGGCCAGCGAGAACGGGATGCCGATCTCGGGGACGTGGGCGCCCGCCTCGTGCGCGGCGTGCAGGACCAGCTTCACGCCGATGAAGCCGAGGATCACCGAGAGGCCGTAGCTGAGGTGGACCAGCTTCTTCAGCAGGCCGCCGATCAGGAAGTACAGCTGGCGCAGGCCCATCAACGCGAAGGCGTTCGCGGTGAAAACGATGTACGGGTCCTGGGTGAGGCCGAAGATGGCCGGGATCGAGTCCAGGGCGAACAGGACGTCCGTGGTGCCGATGGCCAGCATCACGATCAGCATCGGGGTGATCAGGCGGCGGCCGTGCTCACGGACGACCAGCCTGGTGCCGCGGTAGTCCTCGGTGGCGGGGAAGCGCTTGGTGATCGACTTGAGCAGACGGTTCTCCTCGAACTCCTCCTCGTCCTCGTCGGCCCGGGCCTCCTTGATCAGCTTCCAGGCCGTCCAGATCAGGAAGGCGCCGAAGACGAAGAACACCCAGGAGAACTGGGTGACCAGTGCGGCCCCGCCGGCGATGAACGCCGCGCGCAGCACCAGGGCGATGATCACGCCGAACATCAGCACGCGCTGCTGGTGGATCCGGGGCACCGCGAACTTGCCCATGATCAGGATGAACACGAAGAGGTTGTCGACGCTGAGCGACTTCTCGGTGATGTACCCGGCGAAGAACTCGCCGGCCGGCTGACCGCCGGAATGCCACCAGAGGAAGCCGCCGAACAGGAGCGCCAGCACGACCCAGACGGCCGTCCAGATCCCGGCCTCCTTGATCGAGACCTCGTGGGGCTTGCGGCCCCCGATGAAGAAATCGGCCACGACCAGTGCGATCAGCACACCGATCGTGGTGACCCACATGGTTACGGAAACGTCCATGACTGCTCCTCCGGCAGCTAGGCGAGACAGGTCGTCACTGCCGGAGGTCTCTTCCGCCCATCGGGCCAGCGCCCCGGGGTGCCGCGACGGGCACCCGTGATGACGGGGTCGGCTGTCGAGGAATACTCCCCTCCGCTCCCGTCGAGAGTAACAGGAACGGCAAGGAAAGGTAAAGAAGGTAAAGGGATCGTCAGAGGAACGGCTCGATGGTCGGCAGCAGGTCCTGGAACGTCCGTCCCTTGGCCGGCGCGCCGATCGCCTGCATCTCCCAGCCGCCCTCGCCGTCCCGGTACACCTTGGCCATGATCTGCCCGGTGTGCGGCCCGCCGCCCGCCAGCTCGTACCGGGCCAGCTCCACGCCCGTCGTCTCGTCCACCAGCCGGCAGTGCGCCTGGCGCACCTCGGCGAAGGTCTGCCCGGTGTACGAGCTGACCGTGAACACCACCTGGGTGATGTGCGCCGGCACGTGCAGCAGGTCGACCAGGATCGCCTCGTCGTCCTCGGCGCCGGAGCCGCCCTCCAGGTTGTCCCCGGTGTGCCGGACGGAGCCGTCCGTCGACTCCAGGTGCTGGAAGAACACCACGTCGGACGGCGTCTTCTCGGCGTACAGCAGCGCCGAGGCGTCCAGGTCGATCTTCCGGGTCCGGCTGCCGAACAGGCCCCGCTTGGGCGCGGCCTGCCAGCCGAGGCCCATCCGGACCACGGTCAGCGAGCCGCCCGGCCCCTTCCTGAGGCTGACCCGTTGGCCCTTGGCCAGGTTCACCGACACGGCGTTGTCCTCTCTGCACGGCCGCGCGGTGGAGTCCACGCGGCGCCACGATGGAACACCCCGTTGCCGTCCCCCGGCTGAGGCCCCCGCTACCACGGCTCGCCGCTCCGTCCCGCGAGCGCGATGCCGCAGGCCAGCCTAGGGCCTGCGGCCCCGTCTCCTCCCCTGCGTTTTCCCGTTTGTGGCAAGCCTGAGACACCGCTGGGCTTGACCGGTGCCATTCCGGCCAGGCCCCGCGGCGCCCCCCGACCGGGCGGCTACGCCACCCCGGCCTCGCGCATCTGCCGCAGCTCCTTCTTCAGCTCCTTGACCTCGTCGCGCAGCCGCGCCGCGACCTCGAACTGCAGGTCGGCGGCGGCCGTGTGCATCCGGTCGGTCATCTCCTGGATGAGCTCGGCCAGCTCGGCGGCCGGCAGCGACTTGGCGGGCTTGCGCTCCGAGCCGAGCATCGGCACCGGGGCCTTGCCCTTGCCGGAACCCCGGTAGCCGGTGGAGAGCAGTTCGTCGGTGTCCACGTCCTCGCGGGCGAGGGTGTCCAGGATGTCGCCGATCTTCTTCCGCAGCGGCTGCGGGTCGATCCCGTGTTCCTGGTTGTAGGCCTGCTGCACGGCCCGGCGGCGGTTGGTCTCGTCGATCGCCTTCTCCATCGACGGGGTGATCCGGTCCGCGTACATGTGCACCTGGCCGGAGACGTTGCGGGCCGCGCGGCCGATCGTCTGGATGAGCGACGTGCCGGAGCGCAGGAAGCCCTCCTTGTCCGCGTCCAGGATCGCCACCAGCGACACCTCGGGCAGGTCCAGGCCCTCGCGCAGCAGGTTGATGCCGACCAGCACGTCGAACCGGCCCGCGCGCAGCTCGCGCAGCAGCTCCACCCGGCGCAGGGTGTCCACGTCGCTGTGCAGGTACCGGACCCGGATGTCCAGGCCGAGCATGTAGTCGGTGAGGTCCTCGGCCATCTTCTTGGTCAGTGTGGTCACCAGGACGCGCTCGTCCCGCTCCACCCGCTTGCGGACCTCGTGCACCAGGTCGTCGATCTGGCCCTCGGTCGGCTTGACGATCACCTCGGGGTCGATCAGGCCGGTCGGACGGATGATCTGCTCGACCTGGCCGTCACCGCGGGACAGCTCGTACGGGCCCGGCGTCGCCGACAGGTACACCGTCTGGCCGATCCGCTCCAGGAACTCCTCCCACTTCAGCGGGCGGTTGTCCATCGCGGACGGCAACCGGAAGCCGTGCTCGACCAGCGTGCGCTTGCGCGAGGCGTCGCCCTCGTACATCGCGCCGATCTGCGGGACGGTGACGTGCGACTCGTCGATCACCAGGAGGAAGTCCTCCGGGAAGTAGTCGAGCAGCGTGTTCGGCGGGGAGCCGGGCTCGCGGCCGTCGAAGTGCATCGAGTAGTTCTCGACGCCCGAGCAGGTGCCGATCTGGCGCAGCATCTCGATGTCGTAGGTGGTGCGCATGCGCAGCCGCTGGGCCTCCAGCAGCTTGCCCTGCTTCTCCATCTTCGCGAGCGTCTGCTCCAGCTCCTGCTCGATGCCGGTGATCGCGCGCTCCATGCGCTCCGGGCCGGCCACGTAGTGCGAGGCGGGGAAGACGTAGATCTGCTCGTCCTGGCTGATGATCTCGCCGGTGAGCGGGTGCAGGGTGTACAGCGCCTCGATCTCGTCGCCGAACATCTCGATCCGGACGGCGAGCTCCTCGTAGACCGGGAAGATCTCGATGGTGTCCCCGCGCACCCGGAAGGTGCCGCGGGTGAAGGCCACGTCGTTGCGCGCGTACTGGATGTCGACGAAGCGGCGCAGCAGCACGTCCCGGTCGATCTCCTGGCCGACCTTCAGCGGGACCATCCGGTCCACGTACTCCTGCGGGGTGCCGAGGCCGTAGATGCAGGAGACGGACGCGACCACGATGACGTCGCGGCGGGTGAGCAGCGAGTTGGTGGCCGAGTGCCGCAGCCGCTCGACCTCCTCGTTGATGGAGGAGTCCTTCTCGATGTAGGTGTCCGTCTGCGGGACGTACGCCTCGGGCTGGTAGTAGTCGTAGTACGAGACGAAGTACTCGACCGCGTTGTTCGGCAGCAGCTCGCGGAACTCGTTCGCCAGCTGCGCGGCCAGCGTCTTGTTCGGCGCCATCACCAGGGTGGGCCGCTGCAGCTTCTCGATCATCCAGGCCGTGGTCGCCGACTTGCCGGTGCCGGTGGCACCGAGCAGCACGACGTCCTTCTCCCCGCCCTTGACCCGCCGCTCCAACTCGGCGATCGCCGCCGGCTGGTCACCGTTCGGCTGGAAGGGGCTGACGACCTCGAAGGGCGCCACGGACCGCTCAATACTCGTGATGGGACGCACGACACCACCGTACGACCCACCACTGACAGACGGGACCTACTTGGCGCTGTCCCGGGCGAGGGCGACCAGGCGGGAGATGGCGCGGAGGTACTTCTTGCGGTAGCCGCCGCGGAGCATGTCCTCGGGGAAGACCTGGTCGAAGGGGAGGCCGGAGGCGGTGATGGGCAGCTCGCGGTCGTACATGCGGTCGGCGAGGACGACCAGGCGCAGCGCGGTGGACTGGTCGTCGACCTGGCGGACGCCGCGCAGGCAGACGGCGGTGACGTCGTCCAGGAGGGCGCCGTAGCGGCTGGGGTGGACGGCGGAGAGGTGGGCCAGCAGGGCGTCGAAGTCGTCCAGGGAGGCACCCGGGGTGCGCGCGGCGACGGTCTCGACGGTGTCGTCGGTGTACGGCGGCGGGGCGTCGGGCAGGCCGCGGTGGCGGTAGTCCTGGCCGTCGATCCGCATCGGGCGGAAGTGGGCGGACAGGCCCTGGATCTCGCGCAGGAAGTCGGCGGCGGCGAAGCGGCCCTCGCCGAGCTTCTCCGGGAGGGTGTTGGAGGTGGCGCACAGCTTGACGCCGTTGTCGACGAGGCGGCCGAGCAGGGTGGAGACCAGGACGGTGTCGCCCGGGTCGTCGAGCTCGAACTCGTCGATGCAGAGCAGGGTGTGCCCGGAGAGGGTCTGAACGGCCTGCTGGAAGCCGAGCGCGCCGACCAGGTTGGTCAGCTCGACGAAGGTGCCGAAGGCCTTCGGGCCGGGGGCGGCGTGCCAGAGCGAGGCGAGCAGGTGGGTCTTGCCGACGCCGTAGCCGCCGTCGAGGTAGACGCCGGCCGGGCCGGTGGGCGCGGGGGCGCTGCGGCGGAACCAGCTGCGCTTGGGCGCAGAACCGTTTCCGCTACCGAGCGTGGTCGCGAACTGCTCCAGCACCTGCACGGCCTCGTACTGGCTGGGCTGATTCGGGTCCGGGAGGTACGTCCCGAAGCCGACCTGGGAGAAGCGCGGCGGCGGGACCATCTCGGCGACCAGGCGCTCGGCGGGCACCACCGGACGGCGGGCGGTGAGCGCGATCGGGGCGCCGGCCTGGCCGGGAACGGCTATGGTCGCGGTCGCGGTGGCGGGGCGGGGAGCTGCGGACACATCAGTAGAGGGTACGCCTGGTCCCCCCGCCGTCCGAACGGCCCAGGGACCTCCCTCGAACAGCCCACGAACGACCCCCGAACGGCCCCCGGTGGAAGACTGGGGGCATGCACCTGCTGATCAGCCCGCTCGACGGGCCCGTCGCCGATCCGGCCTCCCTGGAGTCGCTGGCCGCCCTCTACGCGTACCCCGACCAGGTGAATCGGGGCCGGCCCTGGCTGCGCGCCAACATGGTGGCCGGGCTGGACGGCGGGGCGAAGCTCGACGGCGTGTCCGAGGGCCTGTCCGGCGACGCCGACAAGCGGATCTTCGGCGTGCTGCGCGCGCTGGCGGACGTGGTGCTGGTGGGCGCCGAGACGGTCCGGACCGAGGGCTACCGGCCGGCCCGGGCCCGGGCGGAGTTCGCGGCGGCACGGGCCGCGGCCGGGCAGGCCCCGGCCCCGGCGATCGCCGTCGTGACCCGCTCGCTGGACCTCGACCTGAGCGCGCCGCTGTTCACGGAGCCGCTGGTCAGGACGGTGGTGATCACCACCGAGGACGCCCCCGAGGAGCGCCGCCGGGCCGTCGCCGAGGTCGCCGACCTGGTGCTCGCCGGGCGCGGCTCGGTGGACCCGCGGGCCGGTGTGGCGGCGCTCGCGGAACGCGGCTGGACGCGGCTGCTGAGCGAGGGCGGCCCGCGGCTGCTGGGGCAGCTGGCGGCGGCGGACCTGCTGGACGAGCTGTGCCTGTCGCTGGCCCCGCTGATCACGGGCGGCGACGCGCCGCGGATCATCCGCGATGCGGAAATGCCTGACGTGCAGCGGATGCGGCTGGTCTCATTGATCGAGCAGAAAGGATTCCTCTTCACCCGCTACCTGCGTCACCTGGGTTCGGATGACCCCGTGACCCCCTGATCGTGATCCCGTTATGCGATGCCGGGGCCCGGGGGCCGGCCACTGGAAGGGACTCACGTGTTCAAGACGGTACTGATGATCGAGAAGGCTCTCTCCGACGCGGACGTGGAGCTGGTCACCACGCTCCACAGCGACGAGACGGTGTCCTTCGTCGTCCTGATGCAGCCGCGCGGCAAGCAGGACGAGCTGCTGCGGGCGCTCGACGACGTCGCCCTCGGCCACCTGGACAAGGTGGTGCACGAGCACGACGAGTCCGAGAGCGGCCCGACCGTGGCCACCGAGTCGCTGGAGCACAGCCTGCGCCACCTGCGCGCGGCCGGGGCCGAGGCGGTCGGCGAGCTCGTGGAGGAGAAGCCGCTGGACCGGCTGCGCGAGGTGGTCCAGCAGCAGGAGGCGGACGAGGTGGTGGTGCTCACCTCACCGCACTTCGTCGAGGAGTTCTTCCACCGCGACTGGGCGTCCCAGGCCCGGCACAAGGTGGGGGTCCCGGTGCTGCGGCTGTTCGCCAGCGACTCCTAGCTCCGCGCCTCGGTGGTGCAGAATCGTCCTTGCGGTCCGACCCGCGAGGACGATTCGCATCTGGCCCGCCCGTCCACACCCAGCCCCCGCCCGTACGGAGCCCCGCCTTGAACGACGCCGCGCACGACCTGCACGCCCCGCACTTCATCGGCATCGGCGGCGCCGGGATGTCCGGCCTGGCGAAGATCCTCGCGGTGCGCGGTGCCAGCGTCTCCGGCAGCGACTCCAAGGAGTCCGAGACCGTCCTCGCGCTGCGGGCGCTGGGCGCCACCGTGCACGTCGGCCATGCCGCCGAGCACGTGCCGGACGGCGCCAGCAGCATCGTCGTCTCCAGCGCGATCCGCGCCGACAACCCCGAGCTGGTCGCCGCCCGCGAGCGCGGCGTCCCGGTGGTGCACCGCTCCGACGCGCTCGCCGCGCTGATGGGCGGCCGCCGGGCGCTCGCCGTCGCCGGCACCCACGGCAAGACCACCACCACCAGCATGCTCGCCGTCGCCCTCGGCGAGCTGGGCCTGGACCCGTCCTACGCGATCGGCGGCGACCTCGACGCGCCCGGCTCCAACGCCCACCACGGCACCGGCGAGATCTTCGTCGCCGAGGCCGACGAGAGCGACCGCAGCTTCCACAAGTACGCGCCCGAGGTGGCGATCGTGCTCAACGTGGAGCTGGACCACCACGCCAACTACGCCTCGATCGACGAGATCTACGAGTCCTTCGAGACCTTCGTCGGCCGGATCGTCCCCGGCGGCACCCTGGTGGTCTCCGCCGACCACGACGGCGCCCGCGAGCTCACCGCCCGGGTGGCCGGGCGCGAGGGCCTGAACGTGGTGACGGTCGGCGCCGCCGAGGACGCCGACCTGCGCGTGCTGTCGGTCGTCGCCCACGGCATGACCAGCGAGGTCACCGTGCTGCTGGACGGCGCCGAGCTCACCTTCACCGTCTCGGTGCCCGGCCGGCACTACGCCCACAACGCGGTCGCCGCGCTGGCCGCCGGCGTCGCGCTCGGCGTCCCCGCCGCCGACCTCGCCAAGGCCCTCGGCGCCTACACCGGTGTGCGCCGCCGGCTGCAGCTCAAGGGCGAGGCGGGCGGCGTCCAGGTGATCGACTCCTACGCCCACCACCCCACCGAGATGACCGCCGACCTGGAGGCCATCCGCGAGGGCCTGGACGGCGCCGGGCGGGTGCTCGTGGTCTTCCAGCCGCACCTGTTCAGCCGCACCCAGCAGCTCGCCGAGGAGATGGGCACCGCCCTCGCCCTCGCCGACGCCTCGGTGGTGCTCGACATCTACCCGGCCCGCGAGGACCCGATCCCGGGCGTGACCAGCGAGCTGATCATCGACGCCGCCCGCCGGGCCGGCGCCGACGTCACCCCCGAGCACGACTTCACCGCCGCCCCCGCCCTGCTCGCCGGGCTCACCCGCCCGGGCGACCTGCTGCTCACCATGGGTGCGGGGGACGTCACCAACCTCGGTCCAGAAATTCTGAAGCACCTGGCGAACGTTGCCTCCAACGTCTGACCCACCGCGTTCGGGAGCCGTGATGAGCTACGAGATCGAGAAGACCGAGGCCGAGTGGCGCGCCCAGCTCAGCCCCGAGGAGTACCACGTGCTCCGCGAGGCCGGCACCGAGCGCCCGTTCACCGGCGAGTACACCGACACCAAGACCGTCGGCGTCTACGGCTGCCGCGCCTGCGGGGCCGAACTGTTCAGCTCCGAGACCAAGTTCGACAGCCACTGCGGCTGGCCGTCCTACTACGCGCCGCTGGCCGAGGACCGGGTCCAGTACATCGAGGACACCTCCCTCGGCATGCGCCGCGTCGAGGTCCGCTGCGCCACCTGCGGCGGCCACCTCGGCCACGTCTTCGAGGGCGAGGGCTACGGCACCCCGACCGACCAGCGCTACTGCATCAACAGCATCTCGCTGACCCTGAAGCCGGCCGAGTAGCGGCGACCGCCACGCGAAGGGCCCGGACGACGCGTCCGGGCCCTTCGCGCTACCCGGAGACCGGGGCGAAGTGGACGGGGAGGTGGACGAGGGCGCGGTGGAAGGGGCCGGGGCGCCAGAGGAGGCGGTCGGCGGGGGTGGCGAGTTCGAGGTCGCTGAGGCGGCTGGTCAGTTGCTCGATGGCGGTGATCGCGATGAGCAGGGCCGGGTCGCGCGCGGGGCAGGCGTGCGGGCCGGCGGCCCAGGCGAGGTGAGCGCTCTCGCCACTGCGCAGTCCGGGGCCGTCGGTGGGCGGCGCGGCCTGGGAGTTGGCGGCGGCGTAGGAGACCAGCATCAGGGTGCCGGCCTTGATCTCGCGGCCGTGGAAGGTGATGTCGTAGCGCGGGTAGTGCGCCGAGAGGTTGGCCAACGGCGGCTCGTGCCACAGGACTTCGTCGATCGCCTGGTGGGCGGTCATCGCGCCGCCGAACAGTGAGCCGGCGTAGCGGGCGTCGGTGAGCAGGCGCAGCAGGGCGTTGCCGATGAGGTTGGTGGTCGGCTCGTGCCCGGCGATCAGGGTGAGGGTGATCTGCCGGATCACCTCGTCGTCGTCCAGTCCGATCGGGTGGGTGACGAACCAGGAGGTGAGGTCGTGCCGGGGCCGTTCGCGGCGTTCGGCGACCATGGCGGTGACGATCGCGACGAGGGTGCCGTACGAGGCGGCGGCGCACTCGGTGGACTCGATCAGGCCGGTGATCGCGTCGATCATCGGGGCGCTGTCCTCGTCCGGGACGCCGAATCCGGTGGTGAACACGGAGGCGGTCAGCCGGGTGGCGTACTGGGAGATCAGGTCGGCGGTGCCGACCGCCGCGAAGCCGTCGATCAGCTGGTGGGCGACCAGGGCGACGTCGCGCTGTACGCGGTGCGGTTCGATCAGTGCGAGGCCGTCGGTGATCACCGCGCGGTAGCGGGCATGCGTCTCGCCGTCGCTGAACAGGGCGGTGGGGCGGTAGGCGAGCACCGGCAGCAGCGGGCAGTCCGGCGGGACGGTGGCCTGCCAGGCGCGGGAGTCCTTGGAGAAGGTGTCGGTGTCGCGCAGCAGGTCCAGGGCGGCCTGGTAGTCGGTGACCAGCAGGGCCTCGATGCCGGGCGCGATCTCCACCGGGGCGACGGCGCCGTGCCGGCGCAGCTGCTCGTACGCCCGTTGCGGGTCGGCGGCGAAGGCCGGGCCGTACATCTGGGTCAGGGCCGGGGTCGGCGCGGTCACGGGCGCTCCTGGGCGGCGGTGGGGCCGGGCTCGGTGGCGGGGCCGGCGGGGCCGGCGGGCAGGGTGTCGAGCACGTGCTCGGCCAGGGCGATCAGCGCGTCCAGGCTGCTCTCGCGGTCGCGGGCGTCGCAGAGCACCAGCGGGGTGGCGGGGTGCAGGTCCAGGCGGGCGCGCAGCACCTCGACCTGGTGCAGCGGCGACTGCGGGAAGCAGTTGACCGCGACGGCGTACGGCAGGCCCTGCTCCTCGACCATGTCCATGATCTCGAAGGAGTCGGCGAGCCGGCGGGTGTCGGCGAGCACCAGGGCGCCGAGGGCGCCGCGCGCGATGTCCTGCCAGAGCGGGAAGAACCGGCGCTGGCCGGGGGTGCCGAACATGTAGAGCACCGTGTTGCCGGGCAGGGTGAGCCGGCCGAAGTCCACGGCGACGGTGGTGGTGGACTTCTCAGGCACGCCCGCGAGGTCGTCCACCGGCCGTCCGGTCTCGGTCATCGCCTCCTCGGTGTGCAGGGTGGCGATCTCGGAGAGGGTCCGGATGAGGGTGGTCTTGCCGACGCCGAAGGGACCGGCGACGACCAGTTTCATCAGGGTCTGGTCCCGGTCGGGCAGGTAGCCCACCCGGTTGGGCCGGTCGGGCGTGGGCCCGGTCGGGTTACCGGAGTGCACGGAGTCCAACGAGGAGCCTCTCGACGATGGTGCGGTCGGTCTGCTGGGCGCGCGGGATCGGGGCACGGGCGCGCAGGCAGCCCGCCTCGACCAGATCGGCGGCGAGGAAGACGGTGGCGCTGACCGGCAGGCGCAGGTGCGCGGCGGCCTCCACCACGGTCAGCGCGCCGGGACGCAGCAGCTCCCAGAGCCGGCGGTGCTCGGGTTCGAGCCCGGTGGGTGGTTCGGTGCGGTCGGCGAAGAGCACGGTGAGTCGCTCGAAGCCCTCGGTGCCCGGGCGGCTGCGGCCGCCGGTGGCCAGGTAGGCGGGCACCATCCGCCTGCGGGGGAACGCGGTCATGACCGGGTGGTGGCCGCGTCCTGCTGCCGGCACGGGCTGGCGAGCGCCCGGGCCAGGGCGGCGACCTGGATCTGCATCTGGTAGGACACGTTGCCGAGTTGGGCCTCGGGGCTGGTGAACACGGCGAGCGAGGTGTTCTCCCCGGCGGGCACGACGATGGCGTAGCCGAGGTCGGACTCGACCACGGTCTGGGCCAGTGCGGGCCGCTCGACGTCGGTGAAGGCGGTGGTGAAGGCCCGGGCGGCGGCGTGCACGGTCGCGGTCATCGCGGCGACCCGCTCGGCGGAGGCCCGTCCCAGGCCGTCCGAGGCGCCCTCCACCAGGCCGTCGCCGGTGGCGATGACGGCGTGCAGCACCCCCGGGAGCTCCAGCAGCGGGTGCAGGACCCAGGAGATCTCCTCGGTGGCGGTCGGGCTGGGCGGCGTGCTGCTCACTGCTCGGCTCCTTCTAAGGTCTGGCCGGGGGTGTGGTCGCCGGTGTCGCGGTCGGCGGTGTCGCGGTCGGCGGTGGTGTCGCCGGTGGTGCTGGTGTCCTCGGGCCGGGCCCCGCGGGCGGTCCCGTGCCGGGTGGCATCGTCCCGTACGGCCCCGTCCCGTACGGCCCCGTCCTGCGCGGCCCCGTCCCGGGCGGCGGCCCGGCCGGCGTCGGTGCCCTGCTGCAGGGCCTGCCAGCGGTCGGCGACGTGCTCGGCGCTGCGGGCGGGCGGCCCGGCCGGTGCGGGGGCGGGGGCCGGTCCGCCCTGCTCCCCGGCGGCCAGCGGCCGCCGGCGGCGCCGGCTCGGCAGGCCGCTGCCGTCCTCCCCCGCCGCGGACGGCGCCTCGCCGCCCGGGTCGCGGTCGGCCGGCACGTCGGGCACCGCCCGGATCGCCGGGGCCGGGTGCGGCCCGGCCTGGTCGTGCCGGTCGGCGAGCCCGGGGTGGTCCCGTTCGTCGGCGTCGCGCATCGGCGGGACGGCCTGGACGGTCGGCGCGGGGGCCGGCCCGGCGCCCGCGCGCAGCGGCAGCGGGGTGAGCACCGACAGCGGCTGCTCCTCGCCGACGACGGTCACCAGCGCGGCCGGGATGCGCAGGATGGTCCGCATGCCGCCGTACGGGGAGGGCTCGATGTGGCAGGCGAAGCCGTACTGCCGGGCGAGCTTGCCGATCACCGCGAAGCCGGTCTTGGGCGGGTTGCCGAGTTCGGTGAGCAGCACGTCCGGCGGGCCGGCCAGCAGGCGGCGGGCGCGGCGCAGCTGGTCCTCCTCCATGCCGATGCCGCTGTCGTCGATGATCACCAGCGCGCCGCGGCCGCCCTGCTGGACGGTGACCGGGACGTCGGTCTCCGGGTGGGAGTAGGCGGTGGCGTTGGCGAGGAGTTCGGCGAGGGTGACGGCGATCGGCTCGGCGGCCCGGGCGACCACGGCGAGCCGCTGCTCGCGCAGGTGGTTGGCGACCTTGATCCGGGCGTAGCCGGGCACCCGGGAGAGCGCGCCGACGACGACCTCGGCGAGCGGCGAGTCGGTGCGGGCCAGGCCCGGCCAGGCCTCGCAGAGCACGGCGACGGTCTGGATGCGGCGCAGCGCGACCTCGTTGCGGAAGTCGAGCTCCAGCAGCCGGGGGTCGTCGTTGTCGTTCTGGAGCTGCTGGACCAGGCTCTGGATCTGGTACAGCAGGGTCTGGATGCGGGAGGTGGCGCCGCGCATGGTGGCGCGGGCGGCCGCGTCGACCCGCTCGCGCTCGTCGGCGAGGGCGGCGGTGGTGGCGTCCAGGACGGCCTGCAGCGCGCGGACGGCCTCCGGGCCGACGGCCTGGGCGTCCAGCGGGCCGACCAGCGGGGAGTTGGCGTGGGTGAGCCGGACGGCGGTGGCGGCGACGCGTTCCTGGGCGAGGTGGCCGATCTCGGCGAGCAGTGCGGCGGCGTTCTGCTCGGCCGCCCGGCGGGCGGCCGCGGCGGCGGCGAGCCGCTGTTCGGCCTGCTCGGCGCGGGTGGCCGCGGCGGCGTTCTGCCGCTCGGCCTCGTGGGCGCGCTCCTCGGCGGTCCGGGCCCGGTCCTCGCCGGCCCTGGCGTGTTCCTCGGTGTCGCGGTGGCGGTCCTCGGCCCGCCGGGCCTCCTCGGCGGCGCGCCGGGTGTCCTCCTGCGTCTCGCGCAGCTGCTGTTCGGCGCGGGCGAGCCGGCCCTCGGCGGCGCGGGTGCGCTCCTCGGCCTGCTCGCGGGCGGTCTCGGCGGCGGCCGCCCGGGTGACGGCCCTCGCCCGGGCCCGGGCGAGGAGGCCGGCGGCCGCGGCGGCGACCACGGTCAGAACGATCGGCGCGATCAGCGCGCTCTGCGTCATCGGTGTCCTCGGGAGTCCTCGCTCGTGGGCTGCTGCGACCGCCTGGCTCGGGGGCCCGCCGCCCTGTCCGGGGCTGACGGGCCGTCCGGGCGGCCGGGTTCAGTCCTGGCCGGCGGTGCGGGGGCGCGGGATGCGGGCGCCGTCCCGGGCGAGTTCGCGCGCCACCAGGGCGACGTCGCCCATGGCGTCGAGGATGCCGGGTGCCGGGGTGCCGTCCAGGTGCCGGTACTCGGCGGCGATGGTGAGCACCAGCCGCTCGGGCAGGCCGAGTTCGGGGTGGCGCTGCTCGGCTATCACCCGGCGGGCGGCGTCCAGCGCGGGGATTCCGGCGGCGTGCAGGGCGTGGGCGCGGTCGCGGACGTAGGCGAGGTAGCCGATGTGCCCGTCCACGCCGTCGCGGTCCAGGACCGGGCCGTGGCCGGGCACGAAGATCTCGGCACCGGTGGCGAGGGCCTGCTCGCAGGCGCCGATGATGTTCTCCAGCGGGCCGGCCCAGTGCGAGGGGTGGTCGCCGGGCTGCTCGGGGGTGGAGGAGAAGATCACGTCGCCGGTGAACACGGCGCGCTGGTGCGGGAGGTGGACCATCAGGTCGCCGCCGGTGTGGGCCGCGGGCAGGCTGGTGACCTGCACCGGGTAGCGGCCGACGGTGAACTCCAGTTCGCCGGTGAAGACGGTGTCCGGGCGCACCGGCTCGGTGGTGGACCAGTCGAAGACCCCGAAGTGCTCCTTGAGGTAGCCGCCGAGCGGGGACTCCGGGTCGCCGTTGGTGACGAGCGCGTGCTGCTGCTGCGGGGTGGGCTCCCAGTGGATGTGCTCCAGCGCCTCGCGGGTGGCGATCACCTCGGCGTCGGGCACCACCCCGGCGCCCCACAGGTGGTCGCCGTTGGCGTGGGTGACGACGACCCGGTCGACGTCCACCCCGGTGGGGAGCAGTCTGCGGGTCTGGGCGAGGAACTCCCCGGCCAGCGAGGGGTCGTACGGCGTGTCGATCCAGAGCGCGGTCGCCTCGGAGGCCAGGAGGCCGCAGTTGGCCAGGCCCCAGCCGCGCTTCGGCGGGAGCCACACGTACAGGTCCTCGGCAATCGCGCTCACGTTCGCACGCTTGATCGTCATGTGCGCGATTATGCCCATGTTGTGTCAAGGATGGGGCAAAACCTTTGCGAACCGCAGGAGTTCATGCCCCGGTCTCTCCCGAGCTGTCCGGTTTCGCCCTGTGTGGTCTCTACCACTCGTCTCAGTGCCCGGAATGATCGGTGGACACCCCCACCGTACCCGACCGCCCCGCCCGGCCGCCCGGCCGCCTACCCGGCGGACGGCTCCAGGGACTTGAGGCCCTTGCGCTCCCCGGCGCAGCGCTGATAGCCGAGCCAGGTGTTGACCGCGAGCATCGGCACGTTCGTCAGGTCGTTCGACGTGTACGCGCGCCGGTAGCCCGCCGCCGCGGCCAGGCGCAGTGACTCCCGCTTGGCGAGCTTGATCAGGCCGCGGCCGCGGTACTCGCGGCGGCAGGCGGTGAACGCGGACCAGTAGCGGTCCACGCCGTCGGTCTGCGCCAGGCTGAACGCGGCCGGCACGCCGTCCACCACGGCGACCACGGTCAGTTCGCGGTCGAGGTCGGGCCGCGACCAGACGCTGTCGCGCCAGTCCTCGTACCCGCGGGCGTCCAGGGCCACCTCGCCGGGCTCGTCCCGGGCGGCGTCCGCGTCGACCAGGTACAGCGGGTACGGGTCACCGGCCCAGTCGGCGGCCGGGCGCAGCTCGACGCCGGCCGGCAGTGCGGGCGCGGACGGCAGCGGCAGCGTCAGGTCCCGCTCGGCGAACTGGGCCGAGCTGCCGAGGCGGTAGCCCCGGGCGGCGGCGAAGGCGAGCGAACCGGGCTCGTCGTCCACCCAGCAGTGCAGCTCGGTCACCCCGTGCGCGGCCAGGTGCCGTTCGGCGGCGGCGAGCAGGGCGGTGAAGGCGCCGCGCCGCCGGAAGGCGGGCAGCACGCTGCCGTTGGCGTGGCCGACGCCCGCCCGGGTGGTGCCGGTCTCCACGCCGCAGCGGACCGCGCCGACCACCCGGCCGTCCAACTCGGCGACGAGGGTCCGGAAGTGTTCGCCCGGCAGGCTCCGGGCGTTCATCCAGGTCAGCGCCTCGGCCGTCCACACCAGGTGCTCGCGCCCGGCCTGGTGGGAGGCGATGACGGCGTCGGCGTCACCCGGGCGGAAATCACGGATCGTCAGAGGAGTCATGGGTTCGCACGCTATCGGCCCGTCCCGTCCGGCGCCTCTGGTTTTCCCGGCGTGGCTCGGCCGACCTGCGGCGATGCCGCTAGGATCCCGACAGGACGGGGCCCAGGGCCCACGTCCGCCTCCCGGCAAGCTCAAATAATCCTCTGAGAAGACCGGGCGGGGCTTGGCAGCCACCCCACCCGGGGACATCCTCAGCAACACGGCCGCGCGGTCCTGGCGACGACGCCCGCACCGCCGCCGGCCTCCCACCCGGCCCTCCGAAGGGGGCGCACCGATGACCTCCCCTGCACTGGACCAGCCCGTACGGGCGGCCGCCACCGCGCACCCGGCCGCCGCCCCGGCCCGGCCGGGCGGCACCCCGGCCCGGCTCGGCGTCGGCCTCGGCTGGCGCAGCGAGATCGACACCGTGGTCGAACGTCAGCACGGCCTGGACTGGGTCGAGGTGGTGGCGGAGAACGTCTGCGCCGGCCACCTGCCGGCCTCGCTGACCGTGCTGCGCGCCCGCGGCGTCACCGTCGTCCCGCACGGCGTCGGCCTCGGCCTCGGCGGCGCGGCCCGGCCCGACGCCGGGCGGCTCGCCAAGCTGGCCGACGTGGCGCTCGCGCTCGACTCCCCGCTGGTCACCGAGCACCTGGCGTTCGTCCGGGCCGGCGGGCTGGAGGCGGGCCACCTGCTGCCCGTCCCCCGCACCCGGGACTCGCTGCGGGTGATCGCGGAGAACATCCGGATCGCCCAGGAGCAGCTGCCCGTCCCGCTCGCCGTGGAGAACATAGCCGCCCAACTCGCTTGGCCGGACGACGAGTTCACCGAGGGCGAGTTCCTCGCCGAGCTGGTCGGGCGGACCGGCGTCCGGCTCCTGATCGACGTCGCCAACCTGCACACCAACCGGGTCAACCTCGGCCTCGACCCGGCCGCCGAACTCGACCGGCTGCCGCTGGAGGCCATCGCCTACGTCCACGTCGCCGGCGGCAGCCTGGTCGACGGCGTGTGGCACGACACCCACGCCCACCCCGTCACCGAACCGGTGCTGGAGGTCCTCGCCGAGCTCTGCTCCAGGACCGAACCGCCCGGCGTCCTGTTGGAACGGGACGCCGACTTCCCGCCGCCCAGCGAGCTGGCCGGCGAACTGGACGCCATCCGCCGAGTGCTGGAGGGGAGCACCCGGCGGACGGCGCCCGCCGCGCCCGCGCCCGCACCCGCGCCCGCACCCGGGCACCGGGGCTGCGAGCCCGCCGGGGACGACGCCCGCGACCGGCTGGCCCGGCGTCAGGAGAAGCTGCTGGCCGCCCTGGTGGCCGGCGGGCCCGTCCCGCCCGGCTTCGACCCGGCACAGGTCCGCGCCCAGTCCATCGGCCTGGCCGCCAAGCGGCGCGACACCACCGCGAAGGTCGCCCCGGAGCTGCCCCGGCTGCTCGACGGCCGGTACGGCCCGCTGTTCCTCGCGTACGCCCGCACCCACCCGCAGACCGGCGGCTACCGCTCCGACGCCCGGGCCTTCGGCGAGTGGGCCCTCACCGCCGACGACCCGTCCCTCGCCGAACACCACCGCCGGGCCCTGGAGCAGTGGCTCCGCCCGGCCCCCGAGCGGCCGCCCGGCCCGCTCGCCCGGCTGCGCCGCGCCCTGCGCGGCTGACGCCCTGGGCTCGACGCCCTGCACCCGACGCCCGGTCACGCTCCACTCGCTCCATTTCTTCACCTCGGGGGAAAACGCCCATGTGGCACAACACCTACTTCCTGATCCCGGCCGCACTGCTGATCGCGGCCGTCGGGTACCTGAGCCACGCCGCCCGGCAGGCCACCCGGGTCGACAACCCGCTCGGCCTGCCCGGCCGCGGCCTGCCGCTGCTCAGCGCCGCGTTCCTGTCCGGCGGCCCCGGCCGCGTCTTCGACACCGTCCTGGTCCGGATGCACCTGGGTGAGCGCGTGGTGGTCAGCCGCGCGGGCACGGTCACGCTGACCCACGACGAGCCGCACGACGACGTCGAGCAGGCCGTCGTGACCGCACTGGGCCCGAGCCGCAGCCGCGGCCTGACCGAGCTGCGCACCGCCGTGATGCGCTCGCCCGCCGTCCAGGCGCTCGGCGACGAGCTCGCCGAGCGCGGCCTGATGCGCCGCCCGGACCGGCTGCGGATCGTCCGCCGGGCGCGGCTGCTGCTCTGGCTCTCGCTCGGGGTCCTCGGTCTCTTCACCCTGCTCGCCGCCGTGCTCGACGACGGGCAGGCCGGCTACGACCACCCGGCGTACTGGGTCCCGGGCGTGCTGGCCGTGGTCGGTGTCTGCGCGGTGCTCTCCACCCGGGTGCCCGGGGCCCGGATCACCCCGGCCGGGCACCGCCAGCTCTCGCTGATGGACACCGGCCGACCGTGGACGCCCAGCCACGGCCTCTACCCGGCCATGGCCGGCGGCGCGGTGCTCGGCGCGATCGCGCTCGGCGGGCTCGCCGTCGCCGGGGCGGAGCTGGGCGACGACGAGCTGCAGGAGGCGCTGACCGGGGCGGCCGCCCAGCAGGCCGCCCAGCAGGCCGCGAACGGCGGCGCCGGGTACGCGGGCTCCTCGTCCTCCTCGTCGTCCTCGTCGTCCTCGTCCTCGTGCAGCTCCGGTTCCTCCTGCGGGGCGTCCACCACCTGGTGCGGCTCCTCCGACACCGGTTCGTCCTCCGGCTGCGGGTCGTCCTCGTCGAGCTGCGGGTCCTCGTCGAGCAGCTGCGGCTCGTCGTCCTCGTCCAGCTGCGGATCCTCCTCCAGCAGCTGCGGCTCGTCCTCCTCGTCGAGCTGCGGGTCGAGCTGCAGCTCCTCCTCGTCGAGCTGCGGGTCCAGCTGCGGGTCGAGCTGCGGCGGCTGAACGGTGCGTTCCGACGTCACAGTTCGGTATCGCGGTCCGGGATTCCGTTCCCCGCGCCGTCCGCCCAGGCATACAACAAGCCCATGTGGTTGCTGTTCCTGATCCCGGCCTGCGTGGCGGCAGTGCTCTCCTGCCTCCGGCTGGTGCGGATGACCGCGGCCGCGGACGCCCTGGCCGAACGGGAGGGGCTGCGGCCGCCCGAGGCGGTCGGGATCGGCCTGTACGAGACCGCCTACCTGGCCGGCGGCCCGGACCGGGTGGTCGAACTCGCCCTCGTCCTGATGGCCGGCCGCGGTCGGCTGCACCTCGCGCACACCGGCTGGACCACGGTCGTCGACCCCCGGGGCCGCAGCCGCCTGGAGCGCGCGGTCATCGCCGCGGTCGGCCCCGAGGGCCAGTGCCGGACGGACGAGCTGCGCCGCGCCATGGCCGAGCACCCGACCGTCCTGGAGATCGGCGCCCGGCTCTCGCTGGCCGGCCTGGCCACCCCGGCGGCGGTCCAGCGCGACACCGTGGCCGTGGTCCGGCAGGTCCGGCACGCGCTGCTGCTGTCACTGGTCCTGCTGGCGGCCGCACTGTCCCTCAGCGGCTTCACCGGCGGCGACACCCTCGCCCCACTGGCCTGGTTCTCGCTGCCGCTGATCCTCACCTCCGGCACCCTGCTGATGGCCCGGGTCGACGTCTACCCGTACACCCGCTGGGCCTCCCCCACCGGTATGGAGGTGCTGCGCGAGGTCCGGCCGGCCCGCCAGCACGGCCTCAGCGACGACGAGGAGCGCGAACTGCTCACCGCCGTCGCCATGAACGGCCCCGCCGTCCTCCCCGACGCCCGGCTGCGCGCCGCCCTGCGCCCGCACCGAGGCTGACGGCCGCCCCCGGAACGCCGGGAGGCCGGCTCCCCCGTACGAGTACGAGGGAGCCGGCCTCCGGTCGCAGGTCTCAGACCAGGCCGTTCAGCAGCTCGGCCACCGGCTTGCGGCGGCCGGTGAAGAACGGCACCTCCTCGCGGACGTGCAGCCGGGCCCGGGACGGGCGCAGGTCGCGCATCAGGTCGACGATCCGGTGCAGCTCGTCCGCCTCGAAGGCCAGCAGCCACTCGTAGTCGCCCAGCGCGAACGAGGCCACCGTGTTGGCCCGCACGTCCGGGTAGCCACGCGCCATCTGGCCGTGCTCGGCGAGCATCGCGCGCCGCTCGGCGTCCGGCAGCAGGTACCACTCGTAGGAGCGGACGAACGGGTAGACGCAGACGTAGTCGCGCGGGCGCTCGTCGGCGAGGAACGCCGGGATGTGCGACTTGTTGAACTCCGCCGGGCGGTGCAGCGCCATGTTCGACCACACCGGCTCCAGCAGCCGGCCCAGGCCGGTGCGGCGGAAGCGGTTGTACGCCTCCTGCAGGTCGTCCGAGTCGGCCGCGTGCCACCACACCAGGATGTCGGCGTCGGCGCGCAGGCCGGAGACGTCGTAGGTGCCGCGCACCGTCACGTCCTTGGCGGCCAGCTGCTCGAACAGCCCGTCCACCTCGGCGGCCAGCGCCGTACGGTCCTCGGGCAGGGCGCCCTTGAGCTTGAACACCGACCACATGGTGTAGCGGATGACCTGGTTCAGGTCGCGCGCCTTCTTCTTCTCGGGCTGCTGCTCCGGCTGCTGCTCAACGGTCTCAGTCATGCGCCCATTGTCCTCTCCGTGGAACCTTCCCCCGTTGCCGGGGTCAACAGTCTGTCGACGGCGGCGGCCGCCGCGGCCGCCGAAGCGATGCACGCCGGAATGCCCACGCCGTCGTACGCGGCGCCGCACACCGCCAGCGCGCCCACCCGGTCCGTCGCCGCCCGCACCCGGGCCACCCGGTCCAGGTGGCCCACCGGGTACTGCGGCAGGCCTGCCGTGAAGCGCGAGACGAAGGAGTCGTACGGCCGGGCCGTCAGCCCGACCGCCTCCTTCAGGTCGGCCAGCGAGCGGGCCACCAGCTCCTCGTCCGGCAGCTCCAGCGCCTCCTCCTCGCGGTGGCGGCCCAGCGAGGTGCGCAGCAGGAACGCGTCCGGGGCCGAACGCTCCAGCCAGCCCCACTTGTTGGAGGAGAACGTCGACGCCTTGATCCGCCGGCCGTCCACCGGGGGCACCAGGAAGCCGCTGCCGCCCGGGAGTTGGTCCAGGCCGGCCAGGTCCTCCCGGCGGAACGCCAGGGTCACCAGCGCCATGCCCGCGTACTCGACGGTGTCCAGCTCCGCGGCCGCCGCCGGGGCGTCCGCCCGCAGCAGCCGGGCCGCCTCGGGGGCCGGCGCGGCCAGCACCACGGCGTCCGCGTGCAGCACCTCGCCGTTCACCACGACGCGCCAGCCCTCGGGCGTGCGGCGCAGCTCGGTCACCGGGGCATCGGTGCGCAGGTCCACACCGGCCTTCACACAGGCCGCGGCGACCGCCTCCGGCAGCGTGCCCAGACCGCCGCGCAGACCCGCGAACACCGGGGCGCCGACCGTCTGCGGCCGGGAGGCCAGCGCGTGCACCCCCTCCACCAGCGAGCCGCCGCCACGCGCGATCGGCAGCAGCTGCGGCACGGCGGCCCGCATCGAGATCTCCTCGGCCCGCCCGGCGTAGACACCGCCCAGCAGCGGCTCGACCAGCCGGTCCACCACCTCCTGGCCGAGCCGGTCGGCGACGTAGCGGCCGATCGCCACGTCCTCGCCGACCTCCGTCGACTCCTCGTGCCGGGCCCGTTCCAGCCCCGCCGCGGTCAGCACCCCGGAGGCCGACAGCGCCGCCAGGTCACCGGGGACGCCCATCACCTGCCCGCCCGGCAGCGGCCGCAGCGCCCCCCGGGTCCAGATCGCCGCCTTCGCGGTGGTCGGCGACTCCAGTTCCTCCGCCAGCCCGACCGCCCGCGCCAGCTCCGTGCCCTCCGGCCGCCGCGCCAGCATCGACTCGGCCCCGAGGTCCACCCTGACCCCGCCGACCTCCCCGCCCCACAGCTTCCCGCCGACCCGCCCCGACGCCTCCAGCACCGTCACCCGCGCCCGCGCCGGCCCCCCGGCCGCCCCGCTCAGGAAGGCGGCCGCAGCCAGCCCCGCGATCCCACCACCGACGACGACGACCTGTGCTTCCGACATGCCTCGCAGTCTCGCAGGTCTTACGGGGAAAGCCTCAATCCCCTGCACGAGGTACGACCGCGTGCAGGTCGACGTGCAGGTCGACGGAAATCGGGAACGGCACCGGACGCTCCAGCCGGCCCCGGAGGATCCCGGCCGGGGCGTACGAGGGGGAGTTCGGGGCCGCGACGAGCCGCTGCCTAGTCTGTGTGCCGTGGAACCGATCCTCGTGAGTGCGTGCCTGGCCGGAGTCCCCTGTCGCTATGACGGGCGGGCGAAGACCGACCCGGCCGTCGTCGGGCTGGTGGCGGACGGGCGGGGCGTCGTGGTGTGCCCGGAGGGGGCGGGCGGGCTGCCGACGCCGCGGGCGGCGGCGGAGATCGTGGGCGGGGACGGCGCGGACGTGCTGGACGGGCGGGCGCGGGTGGTGGACGCGACCGGGGCGGACCGCACCGAGGAGTTCACGGCCGGGGCCCGGGCCGCGCTGGCCGCGGCCGAGGAGGCGGGGGCGCGGCGGGCGGTGCTGATGGCGCGCAGCCCGTCCTGCGGGTGCGGGCAGGTGTACGACGGGACCTTCGGCGGCACGCTGCGCCCCGGGGACGGTGTGACCGCCGCGCTGCTGCGGCGGGCCGGGATCGAGGTGGTCGGCTCCACCGAGGAGCTGTGAGCGGTCGGACGGTGCCGGCGTACCGGCCCCGATGGGCACCACTCCCCACCGACAGCGGCGGCCCGTCGACGGTGTCCGCCCCGCGGCCGAGCCGTGATCGAGTCGCGACCTCCCGGGCGGGTCCGCCGGGGCCGTTCGCCCGTCCAATGGGCATATCCGTCAACGGACTTGGGGAGGGCCCGATGAGGAACGGGAGCCGGAACGGCAGAGCGGCGGCGGTGGCCGCAGCGGTGCTGCTGGCGGGAGGGTGCGGCGCGAGCGGGGAGAGCCGCAGCGGGGCCTCGACGGCGGACGGCGGTGCCCCGGCGGCGGCCCCTGCCGTGCCCGGCGCGGCCGCGCCGAACGCCGCCGCGGCGGGCGCTCCGGCGCCCGCCGCCGGGCACGGGAGCGCCGGCGGCACCGTCGCCCCGGCCGCCGACCACCGGCTGATCTCGTACACCGCCCAGCTCGCGCTGCGCGCCGGGGACACCCGGCAAGTCCTGGACAAGGTGCGGGAGTTGACGGCCGGAGCGGGCGGCTATGTGGGCAGTGAGTCGCTCACCGGCACGGCCGGGAACGCGCCGGTCGGCCGGCTGACCCTGAAGATCCCGTCCGAGTCCTTCCAGCGGACCCTGGACCAGCTGGCCGGCCTCGGCGAGGTGCTGTCCCGGGTCAGCCAGGCCGAGGACCTCACCCAGCAGGTCGCGGACGTGGCGAGCCGGGTGCAGACCCAGCAGGCCAGCGTGGACCGCGTCCGGGCACTGATGGCGCAGGCCAAGTCGCTGACCGAGGTGACCGAGCTGGAATCGGAGTTGAGCAAGCGCGAGGCGGACCTGGAGTCCCTGCAGCGGCAGCAGAAGGAACTGGCCGGCAAGACCTCCTACTCGACCGTCACCGTGGACCTGAGCACCGAGGCGGCACCGCCCGTGCCGGCGCCGGCGAAGGCGCACGGCTTCTGGCACTCGGTCGGTTCGGCGCTGTCCGACAGCTGGCACGCCCTGGGGGTGGTCACCCGCGGCCTGCTGGTGGTGCTCGCCACGCTGGCGCCGTTCCTGTTGGTCCTGGGCGTGCCGGCGCTGCTCGTCCTCCGTCTGGTGCGCCGCCGCCGGAACCCGGCCCCCGCGCCCGCGCCCGCGGAATCGGAGCCGGAGACCGAACCCGAGACCGAACCCGAGACCGGGACACCCTGAGACGCGGCGGTGGCGGGCCCCGGCACGGGGGCCCGCCACCGCGGAGCGTCGACGGCCGGGGTCAGCGCGCGCTGGCCTCGTGGACGAAGGCGACGAGGCGGCTGAGCGCGTCCGGGTCCATGCTCGGCAGGACGCCGTGGCCGAGGTTGAAGATGTGGCCGCTGGTACCGAGCGCCTGGGCGGCGTGCAGCACCTCGCGGGCCTTGGTCTCGACGACCTTGGTGGGCGCGTACAGCACGGCCGGGTCGAGGTTGCCCTGCAGGCCCTTGCCGGGGCCGACCCGCTCGGCGGCGACGTTCAGCGGCACTCGCCAGTCGACGCCGACGATGTCCGCGCCGGCCTGGCCCATCAGGCCGAGCAGTTCGCCGGTACCGACGCCGAAGTGGATCCGCGGCACGCCGTAGTGGGCGACGGAGTCGAAGACCTTGGCACTGGCGGGCATCACCGAGCGGCGGTAGTCGTCGGGCGCGAGCGAGCCGACCCAGGAGTCGAACAGCTGGACGGCCGAGACGCCGGCCTCGATCTGCACCTTGAGGAAGGCCGAGGTGATGTCCGCGAGCCGGTCCAGCAGGGCGGCCCACAGCTCGGGCTGCCCGTACATCATGGCCTTGGTGTTCTCGTGGTTCTTGGACGGCCCGCCCTCGATCAGGTAGCTGGCCAGCGTGTACGGCGCGCCGGCGAAGCCGATCAGCGGGGTCTCGCCGAGCTCGTCGACCAGCAGGCCGACCGCCTCGGTGATGTACGGCACGTCGTCCGGCTCCAGCGGGCGCAGCCGCTTGAGGTCCTCGAAGGTGCGGATCGGGTCGGCGATGACCGGGCCGACCTTCGGCTGGATCTCGACGTCGATGCCGACCGCCTTGAGCGGCACCACGATATCGCTGAAGAAGATGGCCGCGTCCACCTTGTGCCGGCGCACCGGCTGCAGGGTGATCTCCTTGACCAGGTCGGGCCGCGTGCAGGACTCCAGCATCGTGGTGTTCTCGCGGACCTTGTGGTACTCGGGCAGCGAGCGGCCGGCCTGGCGCATGAACCACACCGGGGTGTGCGGCACCGGCTCGTGCCGGCAGGCGCGCAGGAACGCGGAGTCGTACGCGGCGCCGCGGCGCGCGGGAGTGGGCGGGCCGTCGTGGGTGGCCGCCGGAATGTCTGCCGTAGTCTCGCTCACGGGTGGAATCTTCGCACGCGCGACGGGGCGGGCCCCGGCCGGTCCGGCCGCCGGTCGGCACCGGCGGCACCGACGGCCGGGTGGCGCCACCGGTCCGGACGGCCTTGGCAGGTTCCGGACGGGTTTGCCGTTCCGGCACGCCGCAGACTCGGAAGTTGCGGCGTCGACCGGGGTTTTCCACCTAGTCTTCGGGTCATGGCAGCGGTCGGAGGGCACCCCGCGCAGGGTGGCGCAGCAGGTGGCGGAACGGGTCCGGAGGGGGCGCCCAGCGAGTTCCGGGCCGCCGTGCGGGCACTGGACGGGGCGCGGCTGCGGCCCGAGGTGCAGCTCTCCCCCGCGCCGGCGCCGCGCCGACTGGCCCCGCACGCGTTCGCGGTGACCGCCTCGGTGGAGGTGGACGGCGAGGAGCTGGCGGACGGCCGGCTGGTGCTGCTGTACGACCCGGCCGGGCAGGAGTCCTGGAACGGGGAGTTCCGGGTGGTGACGATGACCCGGGCCGAGCTGGAGCCGGAGATGGCCGGCGACCCGATGCTGTCCGAGGTCGGCTGGGCCTGGCTGATGGACGCGCTGCAGGCGCACGCCGCCGGGTACGCGGAGCCGTCCGGCACGGTCTCGCTCTGCGCCTCGCAGTACTTCGGCGGGCTGGCGGAGCGCCCGGCGTCGACGGAGATCGAGATCCGGGCGTCCTGGACGCCGGCCGACGGCCGGTTCGAGCGGCACCTGGCGGCCTGGGCGGACCTGCTCTGCATCAGTGCCGGCCTGCCGCCGGCGGCGCCGGCCCCGCAGGCGGCGCCCGAGGTCACGTCACTCGGCGGAGTGGTCCCGATGCCCGCTCGGCGACGCCCGCGTTCGCACTGACGGGTGGCGCCCCTCCCCGGGAGGTGTTCGGGGCCCGGACACCACTCCCAGGGCTGACGGAGTGTGGCTCGGGGTCTGGTCTGCGTCAATTCACTGGCGGGTAGTGACCGTTCCCTGACGGTTTTGATCGATTTTGTGCGATTTCCGGGCATGTCGTATCACTCATATGCGCGATTTGTCCGTATTGTTACTCACTAGATCGTGATCTTTCGCTAAAGCCGGGGACGCATGCTGCCGAAGCAGACTGTGACCCTTTCCGAACGCGGAACACTCCGAACCGCCCCCATCGGGGTTCCGTCCGCCACTCCCCGCAGGAGGCCTGGTGTCGGTCCTTCTTGAGCACCCCGCAAACGTGGTCGCGTACCGTCCGACCAAGCCCACCGCCATGGTGGTCATCGCCGATCCCCGCGTCCGAAACACCGTCACCCGCCACCTGTGGGCCCTCGGCGTCCGGGACGTGATCGAGGTGTCCTCGATCGCCGAGGCCCGCCCCCGGGTCTCCACTCCCCGTGACATCTGCGTCGCCGACGTCCACCTGCCGGACGGCTCCGGGCTGACCATCCTCGCCGAGACCCGCGCCGCGGGCTGGCCGAACGGCCTGGCGCTGTCCGCAGCCGACGACATCGGCGCGGTCCGCAGCGCGCTGGCCGGCGGCGTCAAGGGCTACGTGGTCACCGGCACCCGCACCAACGTCGCGATGCCGGGCCGCCCGGGCCTGCCGCTCGGTGCCGGGCTGGCCGGACGGATGCGCCGCCCCGGGATGCCGGGCATGCCGGGTGCCGCCGGCGCTCCGGGCGCTCCGGGCGCGCCGGGCACCCCCGGTGCCCCGGGCCCGCAGCAGCCCGCCTACCGCGAACTGTCCGGCCGCGAGGTCGAGGTGCTGCGGCTGGTCGCCGAGGGCCAGTCGAACAAGGCGATCGGCGTGGCGATGGGCCTGTCGGCACTGACCGTCAAGAGCCACCTCGCCCGGATCGCCCGCAAGCTCGGCACCGGTGACCGCGCCGGGATGGTCGCGGTGGCCCTGCGCACCGGCATCATCCACTGACCCCGACCGGCCCGGCCCCGCTGCGGCGGCTGAGGAGGAACGTTTCCCCCTCGGCCGCCGCGGGCGTTCGCGCACCCACGGCCCGCCGCCCCCGCTCGCCGGCCGGCCGCCCCCGGACACCGCCCGGGCCGAGCGGCATAGTCCCGAACGCGGTCTGACCAGTCCGACAACACTCCCAGTCGCGGTGACCGTCGTACCCTTGGTGGGTGACCGACGCCGTAGCAGCCATCCCAGAAGAAGCAGCCCCGGTCCCACTCCTCGAACCGAAGGAGGGGATCCCACCCGTCGTGGTGGACGAGCAGGCGCTGGCCGACACCGTCGCCGCGTTCGCGGCGGGCACCGGGCCGGTCGCCGTCGACGCCGAGCGGGCCTCCGGCTACCGCTACGGACAGCGCGCGTACCTGATCCAGCTCCGCCGCGCGGGCGCCGGCAGCGCCCTGATCGACCCGATCGCCTGCCCCGACCTCAGTGCCCTCGGCGCGGCCCTCGCCGACGCCGAGTGGGTGGTGCACGCCGCCACCCAGGACCTCCCCTGCCTGGCCGAGGTCGGCATGCGGCCGCAGCGCCTCTTCGACACCGAGCTGGCCGGCCGGATCGCCGGCTTCGCCCGGGTCGGCCTCGGGCCGATGACCGAGAACGTGCTCGGCCTGAGCCTGGCCAAGGAGCACTCGGCGGTCGACTGGTCCACCCGCCCCCTGCCCGAGCCGTGGCTGCGCTACGCCGCTCTGGACGTCGAGGTGCTGGTCGAGCTGCGTGACGCACTCGAACAGGAGCTGGACGCCCAGGGCAAGCTCGACTGGGCGCTGGAGGAGTTCGCGGCGATCGCCGCCGCCCCGCCGCGCCCGGCCCCGCGCACCGACCCGTGGCGGCGCACCTCGCAGCTGCACAAGATCCGCCGACGCCGCCAGCTGGCCGTGGTGCGGGAGCTGTGGCTGGCCCGGGACCGGATGGCGCAGGAGCGCGACGTCTCCCCGGGCCGGGTGCTGTCGGACGCCGCGATCGTCAACGCCGCGCTGGCCATGCCGCTGAACGCCGCCGCCCTGCAGGCCGTCCAGGGCTTCGGGCCGCGGGTGCACCGCCGTCAGCTGGACCAGTGGCTGGCCGCCGTGCAGCGCGGCCGGGAGGTCCCGGAGAACCAGCTGCCGGCCTCCGCCGCGCCGCACGACGGGCCACCGCCGCCGCGCGCCTGGGCCGAGAAGGACCCGGTGGCCGCCGCCCGGCTCTCCGGCGCGCGCAGCGCCGTCACCGAGCTGGCCGAGCGTCACCACCTGCCGGCCGAGAACCTGATCACCCCGGACCACGTCCGCCGGGTGTCCTGGGAGCCGCCGGCCGACGCGGGTGCCGAGGGCATCGCCGCGGCGCTGCGCCGGCTCGGCGCCCGGCAGTGGCAGGTCGACCTGGTGGCGCCGGCGCTGGCGACCGCCTTCGCGGCGGCCGCGGCCACCGCCACCCAGGGCTGACCTCGGGCGCGACCGCGGGACGCGACAGCGGGGACGTCACCCGGACGGGTGGCGTCCCCTTTCCCGTCCCCAGGCACAGGGCCGCTGGTCGGACGTGTCGCGGGACACACGGGCCGAACACTCCGAGGGGCCTGGGCAGGTTGGTTACCGACCGGTAGCATGGCGGTGAAGCGGCGCCGCTCGGATCTTCGCCGGCGGCAGCCTGCCCACCTCGAAATGTTGGTCCCTGGGAGGAGAGCCCCCGTGCCTCGTACCGCGAGGGACGTCGTCTTCGTCGATGGCGTCCGCACCCCGTTCGGCAAGGCCGGCCCGAAGGGCATCTACCACGAGACGCGCGCCGACGACCTGGTCGTCAAGTGCATCCGGGAGCTCGTGCGCCGTAACCCGAACCTGCCCGTCGAGCGCATCGACGAGGTCGCCATCGCGGCCACCACGCAGATCGGCGACCAGGGTCTGACCATCGGCCGCACCGCCGCCCTGCTGTCCGGCCTGCCGAAGTCCGTCCCCGGCTACGCCATCGACCGCATGTGCGCCGGCGCGCTGACCGCCGTGACCACCACCGCCGGCGGCATCGCCTTCGGCGCGTACGACGTGGTCGTGGCCGGCGGTGTCGAGCACATGGGCCGCCACCCGATGGGCGAGGGCGTCGACCCGAACCCGCGCTTCGTCTCCGAGAAGCTCGTCGACGAGTCCGCCCTGTTCATGGGCATGACCGCGGAGAACCTGCACGACCGGTTCCCGCACATCACCAAGGAGCGCTGCGACGCCTACGCGGTGCGCTCGCAGGAGAAGGCCGCCAAGGCGTACGCCAACGGCGACATCCAGCCCGACCTGGTGCCGATCTCGATCCGCAACACCAACCCCGAGGTCGGCGAGACCGGCTGGGGCCTGGCCACCACGGACGAGCCGATGCGCCCGGGCACCACGATGGAGTCGCTGGCCGGCCTGAAGACCCCGTTCCGCCCGCACGGCAACATCACCGCGGGCAACTCGGCCGGTCTGAACGACGGTGCCACCGCCTCGCTGCTGGCCGCCGAGGACGTCGCCGAGGAGCTCGGCCTCCCGGTCAAGATGCGCCTGGTCTCCTACGCCTTCGCGGGCGTCGAGCCCGAGGTCATGGGCATCGGCCCGGTGCCGGCCACCGAGAAGGCGCTGGCCAAGGCCGGTCTGACCATCGACGACATCCAGGCCTTCGAGGTCAACGAGGCCTTCGCCGTCCAGGTGCTGGCCTTCCTGGACCACTACGGCATCGCGGACGACGACGAGCGGGTCAACCCGTTCGGCGGCGCGATCGCCTTCGGCCACCCGCTGGCCTCCTCGGGCGTGCGCCTGATGAACCAGCTGGCCCGCCGCTTCGAGCAGCGCCCGGACGTCCGCTACGGCCTCACCACGATGTGCATCGGGTTCGGCATGGGCGCGACCGTCATCTGGGAGAACCCGCACTTCGAGGGTGGTAAGTGAGCATGAGCAACACCACTGAGCTGCTCCAGCACGGCGCCGAGCTGTTCCCGGGCGAGGTCGTCACGACCGCGCACGTGCGCCACCTGGACCTGCCGCTGCAGGCCGGCAAGCTGGCCCTGATCACCCTGGACAACGGCTTCGACCACACCAAGCCGACCACCTTCGGCCCGGGCTCGCTGCTCAAGCTGAACGAGGCGCTGGACCAGGTCGAGGCCGAGGCCGCCGAGGGCAAGATCGTCGGCGCCGCGATCACCGGCAAGCCGTTCATCTTCGCGGTCGGCGCCGACCTCAAGGGCGTAGAGCTGCTCAAGCAGCACGCCGACGCGCTGGCCATCGGCAAGGGCGGCCACGAGGTCTTCAAGCGGATCGGCGCGCTGCCCGTCCCGACCTTCGCCTTCTACAACGGCGCGGCCATGGGCGGCGGCGTCGAGGTCGGCCTGCACTGCGACTACCGCACGGTGTCGGCGGGCGTCCCGGCCTTCTCGCTGCCCGAGGTCTTCCTCGGCCTCGTCCCCGGCTGGGGCGGCTGCACCATCCTGCCGAACCTGATCGGTGCCGGTAAGGCCGTCAAGGTCGTCATCGAGAACTCGATGAACCAGAACAAGCAGCTCAAGGGCAAGGACGTGTTCGAGCTGGGGATCGCCGACGCGATCTTCGAGCCGGCCGACTTCCTGGAGCAGTCGCTGCTGTGGGCCGCCAAGGTCCTCAAGGGCGACGTCGTCGTCGAGCGCGAGGCGATCGACCGCGGCAAGGCCTGGGACGACGCGGTCCTCTGGGGCCGCATGGTCGCCGACGCCAAGGTGCACGGCGCCGCCCCGGCCGCCTACAAGGCGCTGGACATCATCGCCGCCGTCAAGGACGCCGACTTCGCCGACAAGGCCAGCCTGCAGGCCGGCTTCGACGCCGAGGACGCGGCCCTGGCCGACCTCATCATGAGCGGCGAGCTGCGCAGCGGCATCTACGCCTTCAACCTGGTGCAGCGTCGGGCCAAGCGCCCGGCCGGCGCGCCGGACAAGTCGCTGGCCCGCCCGGTCTCCAAGGTCGGCGTCGTCGGCGCCGGTCTGATGGCCTCGCAGCTGGCGCTGCTGTTCGCCCGCCGTCTGGAGGTGCCGGTGGTCCTCACCGACATCGACCAGGAGCGCGTCGACAAGGGCGTCGGCTACGTCCACGCCGAGATCGACAAGCTGCTCGGCAAGGGCCGCATCGGCCAGGACAAGGCCAACCGCCTCAAGGGCCTGGTCTCCGGCTCGCTGGACAAGGCCGCCGCCTTCGGCGACGCGGACTTCGTCATCGAGGCCGTGTTCGAGGAGATGGGCGTCAAGCAGACCGTCTTCGCGGACCTGGAGAACGTGGTCTCGCCGACCTGCGTGCTGGCGACCAACACCTCCTCGCTGTCGGTCACCGAGATGGCCTCGAAGCTGAAGCACCCCGAGCGGGTCGTCGGCTTCCACTTCTTCAACCCGGTCGCGATCCTGCCGCTGCTGGAGATCGTCCGCGGCGACAAGACCGACGACGCCTCGCTCGCCACCGCCTTCGCGGTGTCGAAGAAGCTGAAGAAGACCTCGGTCCTGTGCAAGGACGCCCCGGCGTTCGTGGTGAACCGGATCCTGACCCGCTTCATGGGCGAGATCCAGAACATCATCGACGAGGGCACCCCGATCGCCGACGTCGAGAAGGCCGTCGAGCCGCTCGGCCTGCCGATGTCCCCGATCATGCTGCTGGAGCTGGTCGGCCCGGCCATCGCCCTGCACGTGTCGGAGACCCTGGCCGGCGCCTTCCCGGAGCGGTTCACCGTCTCCGAGAACCTCGGCAAGGTGGTCAAGGCCGGCAAGCGCGGCTTCTACACCTGGGTGGACGGCCAGCAGGTCCTCGACCCCGAGGTGCTGGAGCTGCTGAGCTTCGGCGACTCGGTGCTCACCGAGCAGCAGGTCCGCGACCGCGCCCTGGAGGCCGTCGCGCAGGAGATCGGCCTGATGCTGGAGGAGGGTGTCGTCGCCGAGGCGCAGGACATCGACCTCTGCATGATCACCGGTGCCGGCTGGCCCTTCCACCTGGGCGGGATCACCCCGTACCTGGACCGTGAGGGCATCGCGGAGCGGGTGAACGGCAAGAAGTTCCTCGCCCCCGGCGTGGCCTCGGTGCCCGCGTAAGGCGTAGCCGTACGAAGGAGCCCCCGGCGACCTGAGCTGGTCGCCGGGGGCTCCTTCGTGTCCGGGTGGCCCGGGTGGCCGCTACTTCTTGAGGCGGTAGACCACGGTGTCGGCGAAGACGCCGACCATCTCGTAGTGGGTGTCCAGCAGGTTCTCGATCCGCGGCACCATCACCGGCTGGTACGGGGCGATGCCGGAGTCGTCCACGAAGACCTCGGGCAGGTTGTTGGCCAGCTCCTTGTCGAAGGTCTGCCAGGCGTTGTTGACGCTGAACTGCTCGCCCACGTTGGGGCTGCCGTCCTTCCCGCCGCTGTAGTTGGTCAGGAAGCCGGCCGTCAGGTAGCGGGTGGCGGGCTTGCGGTCGGCCAGCCAGTACAGCTCGGGGTGCATGCCCCAGACCAGCACGGTGTCCTTGGGGGTGGTCTGCGCGGCCACCGCCGTGGCGACCTCGGTGTTGCGGTTCAGCTGCTCCCCCGGCCAGGCCAGCGCCAGGCCCCAGAAGACCGTGGCGGCGGCCGTGGTGTACACCAGGACGGGCTTCCAGCGGACCGCCGAGGTGGCCACCGCCCCGGTGCCCAGCAGCACCAGGGCGGGCATCAGCTGCAGGTAGTAGTGGCCGAAGAAGTGGAAGCCCACGCTGACCGCGACGGCCGAGGAGAGCAGCCAGACCCACAGGTCGGTGGTCGAGCCGTGCTCCTCGCCGGCCACCGGCAGCGGGCGGTGGCGGCGCTTGAGCCAGAGCCGGCGCCCGACCGGCAGCAGGAAGCCGAGGCCCGCGGCGGCCAGGATCGCCGAGTTGCCGAGCGCGCGGCCGATCATCTGCAGCCAGGCGCCGCCGAAGGAGGCGTAGTCGCCGCTGCCGGTGACCACCCAGAAGAGGAAGCCCTTGGGCTTGGTCAATATGACCGCGACCAGCGCTATCGGCAGGACGAAGCCGAAGCCGATCTTGAACAGGGCGGGCGGCCAGCGCACCCCGCGGCGGCGGGTGTCCTGGAACAGCATCCAGAGCACCGGCAGCAGTACGGCGCCGCCGGTCTGCTTGGTGAGCGAGCAGAGCGCCACCGCGATGCCCGCGGCCAGCCAGCGCCGGCGCTCGGCGTAGCGGAACGCGGCCACCATGGCGGGCAGCATGAAGACCTCGAAGGTCGCCGCCTGGGTGTCCTCCGGGGAGAGCCCGATGGAGACCAGCAGGTAGAGCAGCCCGGCGCCGGCGCCGGCCCGGTTGCCCCAGCGCCCGCGGGCGATCGAGACCAGCAGGATCGCGGTGACCAGGTGGGCGACCACCGCGAGGGTGCGCAGCGGCCAGAGCGAGGCGGAGCCGAAGACGGCGAAGCAGGCCTGGTAGAGCCAGGGCAGCAGCGGCGGCTTGCGGTCGACCACGGTGTCGTAGAGCACCCCGCCGTCCGCCAGCATCCGGGCCTGGGTGGCCAGGAAGCCCTCGTCCGGGCTCCAGACGGGCCGGGCGAAGGAGGGGAGGTGGGTGGCCAGCGCGACCAGCGCGAGCACCGGCACCAGCCTGGTCCAGTACCCCTGTCGTAGGTGGGTACGGGCGCGCGCGGGCAGGCGCTCGGCCAGTCCGGCGAGGCGGGGGCGGGTGGGGGTGGGCACGGTTGACAACCTACCCGGCGAATTCGGTGCGGGTGGCGCCGGTCCCGCCTTTCGGTGCGATTGTCAGCTTGTCCCGTGACCAACTGTGACGAAGTCGGGACGAACGGCGCCGGCGCGGCGGCTCGGGCGGCCGTTTCGCCGGGGACGGCCGACCGGTGGCAACTCTCTGCCACCGGCCGGCGGACCGCAGGCGTCAGCGGTCCGGCGTCAGGTGTCAGGCGTCGACGCGGTCGGCGTCCAGGCTGGCGACCAGGGCGGTGACCTTCCGGGCGATGTCCGGGGCGTTCAGGCCCGTCTCGGCCATGATCTCGTCGCGGCTGGCGTGGTCCAGGAACTCCTGCGGGATGCCGAAGTCGCGCACCGGCAGGTCCACGTCCGCGTCCCGCAGCGCCTGCGCCACGGTGGCGCCGACGCCGCCCACCCGGCCGTTGTCCTCGATCGTGACGACCACCCGGTGCTCGGCCGCCAGGCCGGGCAGGGCCGGGTCCACCGGCTTGACCCAGCGCGGGTCGACCACGGTGGCGGTGATGCCCTGGGCGGCCAGCAGGTCGGCGACCTCCAGGCTCATCGGGGCCATCGCGCCGACCGAGACGACCAGCACGTCGGCGCGGTGCGCGCCGGAGGACTCCTCGGCGGCGCGCAGCACGTCCATGCCGCCGATCCGGCCGACCGCGGCGACGGCCGGGCCGACCGTGCCCTTGGAGTAGCGGACCACGGTCGGGGCGTCGTCGACCTCGACGGCCTCGCGCAGCTGGGCGCGGACCTGGTCGGCGTCGCGCGGGGCGGCGAGCCGCAGGCCGGGGACGACCTGGAGGATCGACATGTCCCACATGCCGTGGTGCGAGGCGCCGTCCGGCCCGGTGACGCCGGAGCGGTCGAGCACGAAGGTGACGCCCAGCTTGTGCAGGGCGACGTCCATCAGGACCTGGTCGAAGGCCCGGTTCAGGAAGGTCGCGTAGACCGCGAACACCGGGTGCAGGCCGCCGGTGGCCAGGCCCGCGGCGCTGGTGACGGCGTGCTGCTCGGCGATGCCGACGTCGAAGATGCGGTCCGGGAAGGCCTTGGCGAACGGGGCCAGGCCGACCGGGTGCAGCATGGCGGCGGTGATGCCGACCACGTCCGGGCGCTCGTGGCCGATCGCGACCATCTCCTCGGCGAACACCGAGGTCCAGTCCTTGCCCGCGCTCTTGATCGGCAGGCCGGTCTCCGGGTGGATCACGCCGACCGCGTGGAAGCGGTCCTCGTCGTTGCTCTCGGCGGCGTGGTAGCCGCGGCCCTTCTCGGTGAGGCAGTGCACGATCACCGGGCCGCCGAAGCCGCGCGCCTTGGTCAGCGCGGACTCCAGGGCGGTCAGGTCGTGACCGTCGATCGGGCCGATGTACTTGAGGCCGAGGTCCTCGAACATGCCCTGCGGGGCGATGAAGTCCTTGAGGCCCTTCTTGGCGCCGTGCAGGGTCTCGAACAGCTGCTGGCCGACCACCGGGGTGCGCTTGACGGCGTCCTTGCCCCAGGACAGGAAGCGCTCGTAGCCCTGGGTGGTGCGCAGGGTGGCGAGGTGGTTGGCCATGCCGCCGATGGTCGGGGAGTAGGAGCGCTCGTTGTCGTTGACGACGATGACGACCGGGCGGTCCTTGGCGTCGGCGATGTTGTTGATCGCCTCCCAGGCCATGCCGCCGGTGAGCGCGCCGTCGCCGATCACCGCGACGACCGGGTCGTGGCTGCCCCGGAGCTGGTTGGCCTTGGCCAGGCCGTCCGCGTAGGAGAGCACGGTGGAGGCGTGCGAGTTCTCGATCACGTCGTGCTCGGACTCGCTGCGCGACGGGTAGCCGGACAGACCGCCCTTCAGTCGCAGCCGGGAGAAGTCCTGGCGGCCGGTGAGCAGCTTGTGGACGTAGCTCTGGTGCCCGGTGTCGAAGAGGATGCGGTCGCGCGGGGAGTCGAAGACCCGGTGCAGCGCGATGGTGAGCTCGACGACGCCGAGGTTCGGGCCCAGGTGGCCGCCCGTCTTGGAAACCTCGGTCACCAGGAAGGTCCGGATCTCCTGGGCCAGGGCGGCCAGCTGTCCGGGCGTGAGCCGGTCGAGATCGCGCGGTCCCCGAATGCGGGTCAGCAGGGCCACCCGTTCCTCCTCGTTCAAGTCTTCGCGGACCGCGGGGGTCCGACGCTCGTCGCTGCCCGGTCCGGCGCCAGGCCGGCGGTCCCGGCCGGTGCCGACCGGTCGAGTCTAATGTCCGCCTGCCGGACACCGAGCGGCACGCCCGGTGCCACCGTTCGATTACCGCCATTACCGGAGGTCGGCCGGGGGGTGCCGGTCAATCCTCCTTGACGAACACGCGGGCGAGCGCCGACCCGGAGGTCGGTACGTCCGGAATGCGGGGTACGTGCTCGCCGCGCGCCCGTCGCGGGCCGGCCCTCAGGCGCGGCCGAGGGCGCCGGACTCGCCCATCTCGCTCATCACCATGGCCAGCGCGCCCAGCACCTCGGCCCGGCCGCCCAGGGTGCCGGGAACGACCGAGAGCTGGCGGGCGGCGCTGGGGATCGCGTACCGGGCCACCGAGTCGCGGATCGGGGCGAGCAGCAGCTCACCGGCCTCGGCCAGGTCCCCGCCGAGGATCACCCGGCGGGGGTTGAGCAGGTTGCACAGGGTGGCCACGCCGGTGCCGATCTGCCGGCCCGCGTCGGCGATCACCCGGCGGCAGCCGAGGTCGCCCTGGTGGGCCAGCTCGACCACCTTGAGCAGGGTGAGGTCCGCGCCGAGGGTCGGGGTGAGCAGCGAGAGCAGGTAGCGGGAGCCGACGAAGGTCTCCAGGCAGCCGCGGTTGCCGCAGCGGCAGACCTGCCCGGCCTCGTCCAGCGTGATGTGCCCGATCTCACCCGCGGTGCCGCCCGGGCCCCGGTAGATCTGGCCGTTGACCACCAGCCCGGCGCCGACGCCGCTGGCGACCTTGATGTACGCCAGGTCGCCCAGCCCCCGGCCGGCGCCCCAGACCAGTTCGCCGAGCGCGCCCAGGTTGGCGTCGTTGTCCACGTGCACCGGCATGCCGAGCCGCTCGGACAGCTCCCGGCCCGGGGCGATGCCCGTCCATCCGGGCAGGATCGCGGTGGAGCCGAGCGCGCCGGTCTCCACGTCGATCGGGCCGGGCACGCCGAGGCCGACGCCGATCACCTTCTCCGGGCGGAACCCGGCCTGCGCCAGCAGCCGCTCGACCATCGCCTCGGCCCGGTCGAAGCCCTGCGCGGCGGAGACGTCCACGTCGATCGGGGCGCTCTCCTCGGCCAGCACCCGGTGCGCCAGGTTGCCGACCGCGACCCGCAGGTGGGTGTGGCCGAAGTCGATGCCGACCACGATGCCCGCGTCCCCGCTCAGCGAGACGCTGCGGGCCCGGCGGCCGCCGGAGGAGGTGTCGGCGACCACGACGGTGCCGCTCTCCTTCAGCTCCCGCACGATGTTGGACACGGTGGCCGCGGAGAGGCCGGTGCTGCGGGCGATCTCGGCCTGGGTCAGCGAACCGGCCATCCGCACCGCGCGCAGCACACGCTCCAGGTTCGCCCGGTGCAGGGACGACTGTGAGCCCGGTGTGTCCGTGGACATGATCAACCCTCCCAGGCGGGGACCCCTCCGCCGGGCGTCCCCTTCGACTCCTGAAGGGTAGGCCCTCGGCGGGGCGCCCGGGGCGGCGGTGCGGGGACGCTGCGGCAAGGGAGTGACGGACCGGTGGGGGTGCTGTGGCCGTCCGCGGCGCGGACCGGGCCCGGGCCGGGATTCCGGATGCCCGGCGGTGGCCGAAAACCACTCACCACTAGCATGGTGCCCAATCTCACCCGTCCCACCGGAACCCGGACGGTACCGGCAGGGGGACGGATCCAGACATGACGGGGAATCAGATGGCAGGGGATCACCCTACGGCCGGATCCGGCGACACGCCCGGCAGCGGCCCTCAGGACCACCGCGGCGTCCACCTCGGACGCCAGCCCGGCGCCGTGGACCCGGCCGCCGTCGCGGACCAGATGACGCAGCTCGACGGCTCCGCCGTCCCCGGCCAGGCCGCGCCGCCCGCGCCCGCCGGGCCGCCGCCCGCGCAGCCCCCGGCCGCGCCCGCGCAGCCGCCGGTCGGCGGCGCCGAGTACGCGGCGTACGCGCCGACCGCGGCGGGCTTCCCCACCCAGGCCCCGCCGCCGCCCCCCGGGGCCGCGCCGCTCGGCCCGTACGACCCGGTGCCCGGCGGCTACCCGGCCCCGGACGCCGGCCAGACCTACGGCGGCTACAACTACCAGCAGCAGCCCGGGTACTACCCGGGTGCGCCGGTGCCCGAGGCGCCCAAGCAGCGCAACCCCGTGATGCTGTGGGGCGGGATCATCGGCGGTGTGCTGGTGATCGCGATCATCATCGGGCTGGTCGTCCTGCTGCAGCCGAAGCCCGCGCCGAAGCCGAGCGACAACACCTCGGGCGGCACCACGTCCAGCTCCGGCAGCACCACGGACGGCCCGGTCAACAACTCCCCCGGCCCGGACACCAAGAGCGGCGCCTCGTACAACGTCGCCTGGAGCGCCCCCAAGCCGGCCAACACGGACACCAGCTCGCAGATGCTCGCGATCTGGGGCACCGACAAGGTCGCCGTGCGCGTGGACGCCAGCGGCATCCGCGCGTACAACCTCTCGGACGGCAAGGAGGCGTGGACCATCCCGGTGCCGTCCGGCAGCAAGGAGATCTGCGCCGCCTCGTACGGGACGAACTCCAAGAACATCGGCGCCGTCTCGTTCAACACCGGTGACTACGACTGCTCCACCGTCGGCGTCGTCGACCTCACCACCGGCAAGCTGTCCTGGAGCGTGAAGGCCAGCGCGGACAAGATGTCCTCGCCGACCCTCAGCATCACCGACAAGGTCGTCGCGTTCGCGAGCAGTTCGGTCGGCGCGCTGAACGTGGACAACGGCGCCTCGACCTGGAACTACTCGCCGCACGGCAAGATCTGCACCGTCAACGGCCGCGCGGCCGGCGCCCAGATCGCCGTCAGCGAGCGCTGCTTCGACAACGGCGACCAGAAGGGCTCGCTGCAGATCCTCAACTCCGAGACCGGGGCGGCCACCAGCAGCCAGATCCCGCTGACCGGCTCGATCGAGCGGATCGACAAGGTCGTCTCGGACCAGCCGCTGGTGCTGTCGATGTCCAGCGGTGCGAACGGCGACTACATCCTGCCGTTCGACAAGGACAACAAGCCGGGCAACCAGATGCCCGCCAAGGAGCCCGGCTCGGACAGCCTGCGGCTCTCCGGCCAGAGCGACGCGTTCACCCAGAACGTGGTCAGCGGCACCACCCTGTACGTGCAGGTCAGCGGTTCCAAGGCGGCCATCAACGCGTACGACCTGACCACCGGCAAGCGGATCTGGTCCAGCACCCCGCCGAGCTCCGGCAGCTCCATCGGCGGCGACGTGCGCCTGGTCGCCGGCACCGACAAGCAGGGCAAGGTCCGGGCCATCGTCAGCCAGGGCTACAACAAGCCGGCCCGGCTGGTGACGCTGTCGCAGACCGACGGCTCGATGACCGACCTGGGCACCCTCGCGATGCCGAACGGCCTGGACATCGGGATGAGCCTGTCCGAGTACCTGATCGGCGACGAGAGCAACTCGGTGTACGCGTTCCGCCGCTCCTACAGCTCGGACGCGTGGATCACCAAGTGGAAGAAGTGACGGCGGAGCCGATGCGCTGAGCCGGATCGGTCCGCTTCGGTCGGGAACGATCCGGAGCGGACCGAAACGGCGTGCGGGCGGGGCGGGTTGCGGGCGAACGGCCCGGGCCCGCCCCGCCCGCCCGTTATTCGGGAGACCGGGACGCCTGGCATGCGAGGATGCGAAGCATCAGCCTGACGAAGGAGTGCAGCCAGTGCCCGGCACCAACCTGACCCGCGAGGAGGCCCGCACCCGGGCCGACCTCCTGCGGGTGGACGCGTACGACATCGAACTCGACCTGGGTTCGGCCCGCGAGGGCGGCACCTTCCGGTCCACCACCGTGGTCCGGTTCACCGCCACCACGCCCGGCGCGGACACCTTCATCGACCTCGTCGCACCCGCCGTCGAGGAGATCACCCTCAACGGCACGCCGCTCGACCCGGCGAGCTTCGCCGACAGCCGGATCCCGCTGCCGGGCCTGGCCGCCGACAACGAGCTGCGGGTCGTCGCGAACTGCGCCTACACCAACACCGGTGAGGGCCTGCACCGCTTCGTCGACCCCGTCGACGGCGAGACCTACCTGTACACCCAGTTCGAGGTGCCGGACGCCCGCCGGGTCTTCGCCAGCTTCGAGCAGCCCGACCTCAAGGCCTCCTTCGCCTTCACCGTGACCGCGCCCACCGGGTGGGTCGTCATCTCCAACTCGCCGACGCCCGAGCCCGCCCCGGCCGCCTCCGGCGACGGCTCCGTCCAGGTCTGGAGGTTCGAGCCCACCGGCCGGATCTCCGGCTACATCACCGCGCTCGTCGCCGGCCCGTACGTCGGCGTCTTCGACACCTACGAGAACGGCGACCAGCGGGTGCCGCTCGGCGTCTACTGCCGGCCCTCGCTGCGCGAATTCCTGGACGCCGACGCCGTGTTCGCGGTCACCAAGCAGGGCTTCGACTACTTCCAGGAGAAGTTCGACTACCCCTACCCGTTCGCGAAGTACGACCAGCTGTTCGTCCCGGAGTTCAACGCCGGCGCGATGGAGAACGCGGGCGCCGTCACCCTGCGCGACCAGTACGTGTTCCGCTCCAAGGTGACCGACGCCGCGTACGAGCTGCGCGCCGCGACGATCCTGCACGAGCTCGCCCACATGTGGTTCGGCGACCTCGTCACCATGGAGTGGTGGAACGACCTCTGGCTGAACGAGTCCTTCGCGACCTTCGCCGAGGCCGTCTGCCAGGCCGAGGCCCCCGGCTCCAAGTGGCCGCACTCCTGGACCACCTTCGCCAACCAGATGAAGACCTGGGCCTACCGGCAGGACCAGCTGCCGTCCACCCACCCGATCATGGCGGAGATCAACGACCTGGAGGACGTCCAGGTCAACTTCGACGGCATCACCTACGCCAAGGGCGCCTCCGTCCTCAAGCAGCTCGTCGCCTACGTCGGCCAGGACGCCTTCTTCCAGGGCGTGCAGGCCTACTTCAAGCGCCACGCCTGGGGCAACACCCGGCTCGGCGACCTGCTCGGCGCCCTGGAGGAGGCCAGCGGCCGCGACCTGCGGACCTGGTCCACCGCCTGGCTGGAGACCGCCGGCATCAACGTGCTGCGGCCGTCGATCGTGCTCAACACGGACGGCGAGATCGAGTCCTTCACCGTGCTGCAGGAGGCCCCGGCCCTGCCCGCCGGCGCCAAGGGCGAGGCCGTGCTGCGGCCGCACCGGATCGCGATCGGCCTCTACGAGCTGGTGGACGACTCGCTGGTGCGGGTCGAGCGGATCGAGCTGGACGTCGACGGGCCGCGCACCGAGGTGCCGCAGCTCGTCGGACGGCACCGGCCGGCCGTCGTGCTGCTCAACGACGACGACCTCTCGTACGCCAAGATCCGGCTCGACGAGGACTCGATGGCCGTCGTCACCGAACACCTCGGCGCCTTCACCGACTCGCTGCCGCGCGCGCTGTGCTGGGCCTCCGCCTGGGACATGACCCGCGACGGCGAACTCGCCGCCCGCGACTACCTGTCGCTCGCCCTGTCCGGCCTCCGCCGGGAGAGCGACATCGGCGTCGTCCAGTCCGTGCAGCGGCAGGTCAAGACCGCCCTCGACGCGTACGCCGACCCCGACTGGCGCGAGCAGGGCCTCGCCCGCTGGGCCGTCGCCGCCGAGGAGTACCTGCGCGCCGCCGAGCCCGGCAGCGACCACCAGCTCGCCTGGGCCCGCAGCCTCGCCGCCGTCGCCCGCACCGACGGGCAGCTCGCGCTGCTCGCCGGGCTGCTGGACGGCACCGTCGAGGTCAAGGGCCTCGCCGTCGACACCGAGCTGCGATGGGCCCTGCTCGCCCGGCTCGCCGCCACCGGCCGGGCCGACGAGGCCGAGATCGCGGCCGAGCTGGAGCGGGACAACACCGCGGCCGGCCAGCAGTACGCCGCCAGCTGCCGGGCCGCCCGGCCGACCGCGGAGGCCAAGGCGCAGGCCTGGGCGTCGGTGGTGGACTCGGACGAGCTGACCAACTACGTCCAGGAGGCCGTCATCGCCGGCTTCCAGCAGTCCGACCAGCGGGAGCTGCTGGCGCCGTACGCGGACCGGTACTTCGCCGTGGTGAAGGGCATCTGGGAGACCCGCAGCCACGAGATCTCGCAGCAGATCATCGGCGGGCTGTACCCGGCGCTGCAGCTGACCCAGGCGACCGTGGACGCGACGGACGCGTGGCTGGCGGCGGCCGAGCCGGCGCCGGCGCTGCGGCGCCAGGTCGTCGAGGCGCGGGCCGGCGTCGAGCGGGCGCTCAAGGCGCAGGCGGCGGACCGGGCGGCGGGCGCTCAGGGCTGAGGCCTGAGGGCCTGGCGCTTGATGCTTGATGCCTGACGCTTGATGCCTGACGCTTGATGCCTGAAGGGGCGCCGGACCGTGGTCCGGCGCCCCTTCGAGGTCGTGCGGGTCCTGGGTGGACTCGGCTGCTGTGTGCGGCAGCCGCCTACTTCTTCTTGCCCTTGGCGGACTTGCCGTACGGCATGGCCGCGAGTGCCGCGATGACGGCGAAGGCCGCGAGCGGGATCAGCACGTACAGGCCGATGGTCTGGCCGACGCTCAGGCCGTCGCCCGGTTGGTCGCCGTCATCCCGGGTGAGGGCCATGGCGGGCGACGACAGCAGCATCATCAGCGTGACCGTTGCGGAGACCGCGCCGGCTCGCAAAGCGTTCCTCTTGTCCACGTTTCCAACTTACCCGCCGCTTATGGGACGGCGCGCGTCGGGGTGGGCCTGCCGGGGCCGGGCCTGGGGCTGGGGCTGGAGGCTGGGGGCTGGGGGCGGGGGCCTACCGGTGCTCGGCGGGCCTGGGGGTGTGCAGGCCCGCCAGGAGACGGGACAGCAGCCGGGGGGCCGGGGTGGCGGCGAGGCGGTCCAGCGTCACCGGGCCGCCGGTGCCGTCCGCCACCGGGAGGCGCCAGTTCGGGTACTGGTCCCAGGTGCCCGGCAGGTTCTGCGGACGCGGGTCCCCGACCAGGTCCGGCAGCCAGACCCCGACCAGCTCCGCCGGCGTCGCCCGCAGGAAGCGGTACAGCGCCGGCATCGTCAGCGGCTCGCCCTCCGCCAGCAGGCCCAGGCGGGTCAGCTCGGCGTGCCACTCCGCCAGCTCCGCGGCCGCCTCCGCCTGCTCCTCCCCCAGCGGCCGGGCCAGCAGCCCCAGCCGGTGGCGCAGCTCCACGTGCTCGCCGGACAACCGGGCGGCGGTGCTCGGCAGGTCGTGGGTGGTGAGGGTGGCCAGGCAGCCCGTGCGCCAGTCGCCCGGGGGGAGGATCCGGCCGTCCGCCCGCCAGTCCCGCTCGAACCAGAGCACCGAGGTGCCGAGGATGCCGCGCGCCCTCAGCTCCTCGCGCACGCCGGGCTCCACCGTGCCCAGGTCCTCGCCGATCACGGCCGTGCCGGCGCGGTGCGCCTCCAGGGCGAGGACGCCGAGCATCGCCTCCGCGTCGTAGCGGACGTAGGCGCCCTCGGTCGGCGCGTGCCCCTGCGGGACCCACCAGAGCCGGAACAGGCCCATCACGTGGTCGATCCGGACCGCCCCCGCGTGGCGGGCCGCCGCGCGCAGCAGCTCCGCGTACGGGGCGTAGCCGGCGGCGGCCAGCGCGTCCGGGCGCCAGGGCGGCAGGCCCCAGTCCTGGCCGTGGGCGTTGAAGGCGTCCGGCGGGGCGCCGACCGAGATGCCGCCCGCCAGGACGTCCTGCAGCGCCCAGGCGTCCGCGCCGTCCGGGTGCGCGCCCACGGCGAGGTCGTGGATCAGGCCGACCGACATGCCGGCCTCGCGGGCCGTCTGCTGGGCGTGGGCCAGCTGCTGGTCGACCTGCCAGGCCAGCCAGCGGTGGAACTCCACCTGGTCGGCGAGCTCCTTGGCGGCCTGCTCGACCTGCGGCCCGCGCGGATGGCGCAGGCCCTTCGGCCAGTGGTGCCAGTCGGCACCGTGCGCCTCGGCCAGCGCGTTCCACAGGGCGTGGCGGCGCAGCCACTCGCCCTCGCGGCGCTGGTACGCCTCGTACGCGGCCTGGCGGCCGGGGGCGCGCGGGACGTCGTGCAGCAGTTCCAGGGCCTCGCGCTTCAGCGCCCAGACGGCGTCGCGGTCGATCAGGCCGTCGTGGGCGAGGACCTCCTCGCGCAGCTTCGCCGCCTTCTGGGTCAACTCCTCGGCCTGCGCCCGCTGCTGCTTCGTCAGGTAGCCGAACTCGGGGACGGCCTCGATCCGCAGGTGCACCGGGTCCGCGAAACGGCGGGAGGACGGGCGGTACGGGGACGGGTCGGTGGGGGCGGCGGGGGCGGCCGGCAGCGCCTGGTGCAGCGGGTTGATCTGCACGAAGCCGGCGCCGAGGTCGGCGCCCGCCCACTGGGCCAGCTCGGCGAGGTCACCGAGATCGCCCATGCCCCACGAGCGTTCGGACAGCACGGAGTACAACTGGGCGAGGAAACCCCAGCTGCGACCGGGGAGTTGGGGCAGCCGCTCGGGTGCGACGATCAGCGCCGCCGCCGCTGTCCGCTCCCCGCACGCGGCGTTGAGGGTGTGCCGCCCGAGCGGCAGGTCGCCCGGCACCCAGTGCGCGTGCCCCCGCGGAAGCTCCCACCGGCCGCCGTCCTCCAGCTCGACGTGCAGCCGCGCGTCCGCCGGCACGTCCAGCGCCGTCCGCCGCCCCTGCCGCACCACCACGCACGGCGGCAGCAACCTGCTTCGCTGCTCGGCCCGGTGACGCTCCAGCGCCTCCCGCGCCTCCTCCGGCGTCCCGGCCGCCACCCCCAGCGCCCCGAGCACCGCCACCAGCGTCCGCGCCCCCACGCTCCGCCCGTCCACCCCCGGATACCGGGTGTCCACCCCGTACGCCCGCGCCAACGCCACCAGTTCGGGCGGAGGCGGCGGCGAATCCTGCGCCGGCACCGCCAGCCCCTCGGCTCGGTCTGCTCCGTCACGGTCCAGGTAAGCGGCCACTCGCGGCTCCTGCGCTCTCTCGGCAACGCCCGATTCAGGACCCCCCAGTCCTACCCGCGTAACCAGCCCACCACGCTGCGCGACACGGGGAGGGGTCGGCCGGGCTCGGGGGGGAGGGCGGCACGGTGGTCTTCGGGGCGAGGCGGTCGGTGACTCGGCGGACGGGCGCGCCACGCAGGTTGACGGCGGGCCGACAATCGGAGACCTTCCCTCCGGGCGGTGGGCGGTCGGGGCTCCGACCTGGGTGAACGGGGAGTCAATTCCGGCAAAGCGCGCATAGCCGTCGACGGCGTTGACACCGGGTCGGGTAGCTGGTGGGGTTGCGGACGATGTGGTTGAGGCCTGTCGAGGAGGCTCCTGTGCAAGCCCGAGTGTCCGTCGCGGCAGGGCGACGACTGCGGCAGCTGGAGCAGAGTGCCGCCCTGTGGGAGGTGCTGCACCATCCCGCCGCGCTGGCGGCCCGGCGGGCGACCGCGCGGACCTGCCGTCAGCTCGCGCCGAAGACCGCGGACCGGCTGATCGCCGACCTCAAGGGGACGGAGCCGCTGCTCGCCTCCGTGCGGGCCGAGCGGGCCGCGCGGGCGGGTGGGCGGCCGACGCCGCGGGCGGTGCGGATCGCCGCGGGTGTCGCGGCGGCCGCCGTCGTGGGCGGGCTGCTGGCCGGGCCGGTGCCAGGCGCCACCGCTTACGCGGCCGCCCCCTCGCCGGACGCCGTGAGCACCGCCCCGCAGACCCCGCTGGGCAGCATGACCGACCCCCAGGTCTTCCCCCGGCCGCAGGAGCGGACCGTGGCCGGCAAGGCCGTCACCGTGCCCGCCGCCGTCACCCTGGTGATCGCCGACAAGGCCGACCGCGGCGCCGTGGACGCCGTGCGCGAGGTGCTGACCGTCGCCGGGGCCACCGACGTCGCCCCGCAGCCGGACGGCGGCACCCCGGCCGCCGGCTCCCTGGTGGTCTACGTCGGCGGGCCCGCCGAGGGCGCCGAGGGCGAGACCGACCGGACGCTGCGCGCGCTCGCCACCGCGGCCGGGGCCACCGACGGCTCCGCGCCGACCACCATCGGGATGCCGGCCGGCGGCTACGTGCTGTCCGCCGGCCAGCTGCCCGCCCAGGGCGGCGGGACGTACGGCGCCGTCGTGCTCTCCGGCGTCGACGCCGCCGGCACCTTCTACGCCGCGCAGAGCCTGCGCCAGCTGCTCGCCGCCGTCCCCGCCGGACAGGGCCAGGGCCCCGGCGCGGCCGGGCTCGGCCTGCCCGGCATCACCCTGCGGGACTGGCCGACCGGCGCCGCCGTGCGCGGCACCGCCGAGGCCTTCTACGGCACCCCGTGGACCGCCCAGCAGCGGCTCGACCAGGTCGACTTCCTCGGCCGCAGCAAGCAGAACTTCTACCTCTACGCCCCCGGCGACGACCCGTACCGGCTCTCCCGCTGGCGCGACCCCTACCCCGCCGCGCAGAACGACGAGCTGCGCGCGCTCGCCTCCCGGGCCCGGCGCAACCACGTCACCCTCGGCTACTCGATCGACCCCGGGCAGTCCTTCTGCTTCACCTCCGGCGAGGACGTGGACGCGCTGGTCGCCAAGCTGGACGGGCTGCGCAAGCTCGGCTTCACCGCCTTCCAGCTGCAGTTCCTCGACGTCAGCTACGACGAGTGGCACTGCGGCGACGACCGCGACGAGTACGGCACCGGGCCCGCCGCGGCCGCCAAGGCGCAGGCGCAGCTGGTCAAGAAGGTGCAGGACCGGCTGATCGCCAAGAACCCGGACCTGGCGCCGCTGTCCGTCGTGCCCACCGAGTACCACCAGCAGGGCGCCACGCCGTACCGCAAGGCGCTCGCCGACGCGCTGCCGGCCGGCGTGCAGGTGGCCTGGAGCGGCGTCGGGGTGATCCCGGAGAAGATCACCGGCGCGCAGGCCTCCGACACCGGCGCGCTGTACGGGCACCCGCTCGTCACCATGGACAACTACCCGGTCAACGACGCCAGTCCGGACCGGCTCTTCCTCGGCGCCTACACCGGCCGCGAACCCGAGCTGGCCACCCGCTCGGCCGTGCTGCTCACCGGCGCGATGCGCCAGCCGGTCGCCTCCCGGATAGCGCTCGCCACCGCCGGCGACTTCGCCTGGAACCCGACCGGCTACCGGCCCGCCGAGTCCTGGCAGGCCGCGGTGCGCTCGCTCGCCGGGCCGACCGCGGACGGCGCCACCCCGGCCGGCTCGGCGCTGGACGCCGTCTCCGCGCTGGCCGGCAACAGCTCCTCCTCCCCGCTGGCCAAGCAGGAGTCCGGCTACCTGACGCCGCTGATGGACCAGTTCTGGGCCGCCGCCGAGCCCACCTCCGGCGCCTCCCCCGACCTCGGCAAGCTGATGGCCGCCGCGACGCCGCTGCGCACCGCCTTCGTCTCGATGGCCACCGCCCAGCAGACCCTGGCCGGCACCCAGGCCACCACCCAGCTGGCCGCCGAGGCCGGGCCGTGGCTCGTCCCGCTGCGCGACTACGGGCTCGCCGGGCAGGCCGCGCTGGACATGGTGGTCGCCCAGCACGGCGGCGACGGCGCGGCCGCCTGGAAGGCCCGGGTCCAGCTCAACCAGCTGCGCGAGAAGCTCTCCGCCAGCCCGGCCACCATCGGCGCGGGCGTGCTCGGCCCGTTCCTGGACCGGGCCGTGCGGGCCGCCGACAACTGGTCCGGCGTGGTGAGCGGCGGGGTCACCCCGACCTCCACCATGGGCACCGCGCAGGACCACCTGCCCGCGCTGATGACCGACGGCCGGGCCGACACCTTCTACTGGAGCGCCGCTCCCCCGCAGCCCGGCGACGCGGTCGGCGTCGACCTCGGCGCCGGCCGGCCGGTCAGCGCCGTCACCGTGCTGATGGGCGGCTGGGGCGACGGGCCGGACGCGCAGAACGCCGTCGACGACTACATCCGCGACGGCGTGCTGGAGTACAGCACCGGCGAGGGCGGCTGGAAGCAGCTCGCCGTCGTGAAGAACCAGAAGTCGGTCGCCGCCCAGCTGCCGTCCGGCACCGTCGTCCGGGCGGTGCGGCTGCGCGCCACCGCCGCGCAGAAGACCGCCGTGGCGGTGCGCGAGTTCACCGTCACCGGGCCCGACGAGTCCCCCGCCAGCGTCACCGGCGGGCCCGCCGCGCTGCCCGGCTCCTCGGCCGCCGCCGTCCTCGACGGCAACCCGGACACCGCCTACCGCGCCGCCAAGGCGCCCACCGCGCAGGACGAGCCGCTCACCGTCGAGCTCGGCTCCGCCCGTCCGCTGGACCGGCTCACCGTGCTGACCGACCCGAACGTGCACGCCACCGCCACCGTCGCCGTGCGCCACCCGGACGGCACCTGGACGGACATCGGCGCCGTGCAGCCCGGCTACAACGAGCTGCCGGCCGGCGGGCAGCTCGCCGACGCCTTCCGGATGACCTGGAAGCCCGGCGGCGACCCGCCGGTCGTCAACCAGGTGATCCCCTGGTACGCGGACGCCCCGGCGGCCCGGCTCACCCTCGCCGACCCCGCCCTCGACGTGGTCACCGGCACCGCCGCGCCCGCCCAGACCCGGGCCACCGTCGAGGCCGGCCGCCCCGAGGGCACCACCGGCACGCTGACCGCCGAGGTGCCGGCCGCCGCCAAGGGCCTCACCGTGGCCCCGGCCGGCGGGGTCACCGTGCCGCGCGGCGGCCGGGTCGGCGTGCCGCTGCTGGTCAGCGCCGCCCCGGGCACGCCGTCCGGCACCTACCAGGTGCCGGTCACGTACACCGCCGGCACGACCGTCCTGCGGCAGGTGCTGCAGGTGCACGTGGTGCCGCCGACCGGTGGCGCGGACCTCGCGGTCGGCGCCACGGCCACCTCCTCGGGCGACGAGACGCCGAACTTCCCGGCCTCGGCCGTCGCGGACGGCGACCCGAAGAGCCGCTGGTCCTCCCCGGCCAAGGACGACGCCTGGGTGCAGCTGGAGCTGCCGCAGGCGACCCGGCTCGGCTCGGCGGTGCTGCACTGGCAGGCCGCGTACGCCGCCTCGTACAAGATCCAGGTCTCCACGGACGGCAGCACCTGGACGGACGCGGCGACGGTGGACAACGGCAAGGGCGGGGACGAGACGGTGCGCTTCGACGCGCCTGGCGTCCGGTTCGTCCGGATGCAGGGCGTGGCGCGGGCCACCAAGTACGGGTACTCGCTGTGGGGCGTCGAGCTGTACGCCGTCACGGTGCCGGGCCAGACGGCGGTCGCCCCGCCGGCGCAACCCGCTCAGCCGGGCACGGTGGCGGTGCCCGGTGCCGGGGTGGTACCTCCGGCGACGAAGCCCTGACCCGCACACGCGGCGGGCCGCCGGCTCCCCGGTGCGGGGGGCTCGGCGGCCCATGAGGCGCGTACCGACGATGTGACGGGCGGGCCCTTGTGGTGCGGGGGTCAGGCGGAGAGCGGTTCGGGCTGCTCGCCGCGGCGGACGGGGGCGGAGTGGGCGCCGTGCGCCCGGCCGAGCGGGACGGTGTGGCCCGGCTGCTCGGTATGGTCGTGGTGCTCGTACTCGCCCCACTGCGGGGCGCGCAGCTGGTCGCCGCCGCCGTACGGCTCCAGGTAGGGGCGCCAGCGCGGGTCCTTGATGCCGGTGCCGATGATCCGCCAGGCGAGGCCGGACGGCGGTGCGGGTGGTCGTTTCATCCGCCAGCCGAGTTCGGTGAGGTGCCGGTCGGCCTTGGTGTGGTTGCAGCGGCGGCAGGCCGCCACCACGTTGTCCCACCGGTGCTGGCCTCCCCGGCTGCGCGGGATGACGTGGTCGACGCTGGTGGCGGCGGCCCCGCAGTAGACGCAGCGGCCGTGGTCGCGGGCGAACAGCGCCCGGCGGGTGAGCGGGACGGGCCCGCAGAACGGGACCCGGACGAAGCGGGTCAGTCGGACGACGGACGGCGCCGGAAGGGCGCTGGTGGCGCTGTGCAGAGTGACTTCCGAGTCCTCCAGGCTGACCGCCTTGTGGTTGAGGACCAGGATGAGTGCGCGGCGCATCGATACGACGCCGAGTGGCTCGTAGGACGCGTTGAGGACCAGGACATGCGGCACGGATGCCTCCTTGGACGCCTGCGGCGCGTGGCTCGCGCCGGGACGAGCGGTTGGATCGCGCAACGAGTGCGTGATCTCCCCCAGTGTCGCCTTACGCCTTCGTACGGCGCCACCACTCCTGTGTAACGGACCAGGAGTGAACTGCGAGTGTGGTCTCGGTCATATCCGGTATGCCCGGGGGAGGGTCGGGTTGCACCCGGGTGCCTCCGGGGCGGGGCCGGGCGGCCCTCCCGGGGGACGTATCGGCCGGTCGGAGCAGTGCCGGCCGCCCGGCGGGGCGGGGAGCGCACCGGGGCGTTGACGGGGCGTCCGGGGCCGGGCACACTCCCGCCGGGGCCGGTCGGTGTGTCCGGACCGGTGTTCGGCGGCGGATAGGCTAAGCGGCACGGTCCGCGGGCCGCTTGCGCGGTGCGGGCCCGTCACGCCCCCTGCAAGGAAGGTCCGCACGTGTTCCGCTCCGGCGCCCTCGGCCCAGTCGCGTCCTCGACGCTCTCCACCCCGACGCCGGCTCCCAGCCCCACCGCACCCCAGGTGCCGGGCCTGGACCTGCGGATCCCGACCAGCGCGCAGGAGGTGTCGGACACCACCAAGCAGGCCGCCAGCTGGTTCGACTCGCACTGGCAGTCCTGGCTGGAGAGCAGCCTGCGGATCGTCTTCATCGTGGTGCTGGCCCTGGTGCTGCGGACCGTGGTGAGCAAGCTGATCACCCGGCTGATAGCGCGGATGGCGCGCAGTCACGAGCACCACGAGGAGAGCCGGCTGGGCGGGCTGCTGGCCAACCACGGGGTGGTGAACCCGGAGCGGCGCCAGCAGCGCTCGGAGGCGATCGGCTCGGTGCTGCGCAGCGTGGCCTCCTTCTCCATCCTGGGCACGGCGGCGCTGATGGTCCTCTCCGCGCTCGGGGTGAACCTGGCGCCGCTGCTGGCGAGCGCCGGTGTGGCCGGTGTGGCGATCGGTTTCGGCGCCCGCAACCTGGTGACCGACTTCCTCTCCGGGGTCTTCATGATCATGGAGGACCAGTACGGCGTGGGCGACGAGATCGACACCGGGGTGGCCACCGGCACGGTGCTGGAGGTCGGACTGCGGGTGACCAAGCTGCGCGGGACGAACGGCGAGATCTGGTACATCCGCAACGGCGAGGTGAAGCGGATCGCCAACATGAGCCAGGGCTGGTCGACCGCCTCGGTGGACGTCCAGGTCGGGTACAAGGAGGACCTGGTCAAGGTCGAGGCGCTGATCGAGTCGACCGCGGAGGCGCTGGCCAAGGAGACGCCGTTCGACGAGCTGGTCTGGGCGCCGGTGTCGATCCTGGGCGTGGAGTCGGTCGCGGCGGACTCGGTGGTGGTGCGGGTGGAGGCCCGGACGGCGCCGGGCAAGGCGTCGCTGGTCTCCCGGGCACTGCGGCAGCGGCTGAAGTCGGCCTTCGACCTGTCCGGCATCAAGGTCAAGGAGGACACCCTGGCCGCCGCCGCGGCGGTGGGTGCCTCGCACACCGGCGTGGTGATCACCCCGGCGCCCGGCCCGGCCGGCGACGCGGCACCGCCGTCCGCACTCTCCGACCCGACCTCGCCGCGCTACCGCGCCGCCGAGCCGATCCCGCTGCCGAAGCCGCCGGTCGACGACCTGACGAAGCCGTAAGGCTCCGTACGGCGGCCGGCTCGTGCCGGTGCGGCGGTTGCCGATCAGACCGCCGTCGGCAGCACTCCGCGGGGCCAGTGGCCCAACCAGAATGCGGCGGTGGACGGCTCGGGCTGGTCCTCAGTCGAGCCGTCGTGGGGCAGCAGCTCGGTGGGCGCGAGGTAGCCCTCGCCGGGGTCGAGTCGGATGCGGAAGCACCTGAGCGACTGGCGGCCGGCGACGTACGCCCGCAGGTCGTCGGTGTGCGGGTACCGGCGCTCGGGGTCGCGGTAGAGGGCGCGGCAGATCGCTCGGATGTCGAGGTCGGCGAGCAGGACGTACCGGGCGCCGGGACCAAGGTTGAAGCAGAGGCGTCGGCGGCCGGTGTGCTTGGCCTGGTAATCGAGGTTGTCCCAGTTGTCGACGTGCAGCCCGATGCGGCGGCCGTCCTGGTAATTCGGGGTGGTGGTGAGGACCTTGGCCGGGCTGGCAGCCTGGCCAAGGTGGACGGCGTCCGGCTCGCCGAGCGAATCGGCGAGGGCGGCCAGACTGGCCGGCGCCGGGCCGTCCGGGAGCTTCACCAGCTCCACCAGGGTGCTGTCGGGGGTGTGGACGGTTGGCTTGAGGCGCACGGCCAACTCGGCGGTGAGGGGCTGCCAGGGACCGGCCGGCAGGACGGCCCCTGGCTCGTATTCCGGTTCGATGGTGGCGGTGCGGACCCCGGTGGTCTCGCACCGCTCGATGAGAGCGGCGGGGTCGGTGTGGGCGATGGCGAGGTTCATTCCGGGCTCCTCCCGGTTCGGGTCACCGGCGCTCGTCGAGCGTGTCGCCGAAGGTCACGTCCAGTTCGGCGATCAGGGCCTCGGCGAGCTCGGCCTGCTGGGCCCGGTCGATGATCACCCGGGCGAGGTTGGCGACGCCCCGCAGCGAGGTCAGGTCGTTGCCGCGCAGGTCCAGGCCCCGGTACTTGCCTCGGCCGAACTCGGCCAGCCGCAGCGTGCAGGCGTCGAGGACCGTGCCGCTGAGGTCGCAGCCGGTGAACGATGCCTCGGTCAGCACGCACTTGGAGAACGCGACCGGCCCGGTGGCCCGGACCTGCTCGAAGCCGGCGTAGTCGAGCTTGCAGTTGTCGAAGAGCACGTTGTCCAGGGTCAGGCCGGTGAGGTCGGCTCCCAGGATCTTGCAGTTGCGAAAGACGGTGCGGGACAGCTTGCTGTCGCTGATGCGGGCGGCGGCGAGGTCGCAGGCGTCGAACTCGACGGAGTCCAGGCGGACCTTGTCGAACCGGACGCGGTCGGCCCGCAGCCCGCTGACGCGGCCGGTGATGAGGCTGGTGTCGGTCAGGTCCAGGTCCCGCAGCTCGGCGTCGCCGTACTGGAAGTCCTGGACGATGCCCTGGGCGGAGTCCAGGGAGGTGACGTTGGACAGGTACAGGCCGGGCTCGTCCAGGCGGGGCAGGGTGACGGTGACACGGCCGAAGGTGATGCTGTCCACGGTGTCGGACTCCGCTCTCTCGTGTGGGCCGAGCCCGCACCGCGCTGATGCGGGCCCGGCGAGGTTGGGCGTGCTACTTGCTCTTCTTGGACCAGTTGTCCCAGGTCGGCCGGTTGTCGAACTTCGGGGTGTTGTTGTGCCAGGTCGGACGATTGTCGAACTTGGCGGCCGCGATGTCGGCGACGGTTCCGGCGGTGAGGTCGGCGATCACCGGGGATTCGGTGGTGGCCAGCAGTTCGAGGACGGTCATGCGGATTGCTCCTCTCGGACGGTATCGAACAGTGCGTTGACAAGGGCCTGCCTGGACACACGGCAGTAGTTGGTTTCGGTGGTGTCCAGACGGCCGTTCTCGAAGTAGCGATTGCCGGCCTGGGCTCCTCGGCAGAAGCCGAAGAACTCGCAGGCGGCCTCGCACTCGTCCAGACCGGTCAGGAACTCGCGCACGTAGCGCAGGTGGTGTGCGCGGTCCAGCATGGAGCCGATGCTCAGCTCCAGGACGTTCCCGGCCCGGAAGTCGTCGTACGCCGGGTCCTTGATACCTGCCAGCTCGGGCGAGAGCAGCACCACGTCCCCGGCGGAGGACTCGGTCGGGATCGGGTCGATCAGCAGCTCGTCCCAGGCACCCGGGCCCGCGCGGACGGCTCGCAGGTAACCGCCGAGCCGGTCGACCTCACGGACGGTCGGCTCGCGGTGCTGCCGGGACCAGGCGATAACGCGGCGCCAGAACTCGCGGGCCTGTTCGACAGCGGGTACCGCTCGGTCGGTGTTGACGCCCTCGATCTCCTCCATGTTCAGGCCCACAGTGTGACAGCCGAGGCCCGTCATGAAGGCCAGCAGACCCTCCGGGTCACCGACGCTCTCCGCGCTGACCACCGCGATCACGGAGAACCGGACGCCATGCTCGCGCAGGCGGCCGATGCCCTTCATGATGCGGTCGAAGGCGGGGCTCCCGGCCCAGTCGACGCGCTGCCGGTTGAGGGCGGACGGGCCGTCGATGCTCACCCCGACCCGGAAGCCGTACTCTGTCAGGAAGTCGCACCACGCGGGCGTGACGAGCACCGCATTCGTCTGCACCGAGTGCTCGATGAGCCCGGCCCGCCGCAGCGGTTCGAACGGGGCCAGCAGTTCGGCGAAGCGGCGGCGGCCGACTGCCAACGGCTCGCCCGCGTGCCAGACGACCTCGACGGGCGCCGGCGAGGCAGCGTCGGCGAACTCGGCGATCGAGCGGGCCACCGCCTCGGCGACCGGGACAGGCATCGGGGTCCGCCGGTCCCGGTCGGGCAGGTAGCAGTAGGTGCACTTGAGGTTGCAGAAGCCATCCGGCTGCACGACCACCGCCTTCGGGCGGCGGGCTATGCGGCGCCGGTAGCGGGCCAAGGTCTGCATCGTCGCGCCTTCCTCGCGCAGACGGATCAGCTCCGCCTCCTTCCGATCGAGGTCGAAGAAGGAGCCGGCGGGGACGCGGGTGGCGATGGCGGTCTTCAATGCGGACTCTCCTTGGTTGGGAGTGTGTTCGACGCCGAGCGGCGGGTCGGCTCGGATGATCACCCGCGCCGACCCGCCCATGCCGCCAACTAACCGGCATCAGTTCGGAACTGCGGTCAGACCTTGGTACCCACCGGGGCGAAGTCGCCGTCCGGGACCGAGTGGTCCAGGCGGCGGGTCAGGTTGGTGACCTCCGGGTCCGGCTCGATGATGACGGTGCTCACGTACCTCTCCAATCGGGTTGGCCTATGCTCGCCCGCACCCGGGCGGGCAGTCTTGCGGGGTGGTGCGGTCCGGCCCAGCAGAAGACCCTTTCCTGTCGGCCGGGGGTTCGTGGGGGCGCCCGAAGGCGCGAGTGCCGGCCAGTAGCGACCGGAGGCGATCAGCGCTATTGCCAGCGCTGTCAGGATGAGCAGCCAGAGCGTGTAAGCGACGGCGACCGGCCAGGGGTTGGGACTCCGCGAGCCACTTGTTCGGCGGCCTCCCGGCAGGCGTCCTGGCCGTCGTCCACGAGCCGTCGAATACCGTCAGCCTCACTCGGCCCTTCTGCGGGCAACGCAGTTGTGGCAGGGGCAAGTGGATTGCACGGCGGCGTTCTGGAGCAAAGTGCCCACGGACGGGACGCGGCCGGGGTAGTTGGCCTCACGATAGTCGTCCAGCGGCCTCCACCCGGGCGGCAGCTCGGGCCGCTCGGGGTTCATGGACTCGGCCGGGTCCCCGTAGACGCGCTTCGCCGTGCGCCGCTTGTGGGTCGTCTTCGGGGACTCGGGCTGGTCGGACGGTATTGGCATGACGCCGCTCCCTCCGTCTCAGGGCGCCTGGTGACGTTTAGAGACGGTAGGGAGCAGCAGGATGCGCAGTCGACGAACTTGCTTGAATTTGCTCGCATTCACCCGAGCGCGTTGATGGCTCCAGTGATGAGCGATCTCGCCTCAGCACCGTAGACAGCGATGCTTGCCAGCTCGGAGAATGCCTGGCCGTACTCGGAAATCTCAGCCGGCTGGGTGGTGGTGAGGTGGGCGGAGACGAGCTCGACGTTCACCTGCGCATCGTCGTAGATGGTGAAGGACTCAACCGGCCAGCCAACGCCTCTGGTCGAACCGAGGGGAATCACCCCAAGACTCACCGACGGGAGGGAGCCGACGGTGATGAGATGGCCGAGCTGACCGACCAGGATGTCCGGAGTGCCGATGACGGTCCGCAGCACCCACTCCTCGATCAGGATGGCGAACCGGTGATCTCCCGTGTGCAGCACCTTCTGCCGCTCCATTCGCACCGCGACAGCGTCGTCGACATCGTCCGGAGCGCTGCGCAACGAAACGATCGTGCGCAGCACTTCGCGTGTATAGGCCGCTGTCTGGAGCAGGCCGGGGATGACCCACGACTGGTACATCCGGAATCGTCGCGTGCGCTCGAACAGGGGGCGCACGGACTCCTGAGCCCGTTTGAGGCCGGCGCGCTCAAGGCGCCGCCACTCGACGTACATTCCCTCGATGTTCCGGGCCGTCGCGATGAGGTCTGCTGCCTGATCCGGGACTCCGCAGATGGCCGTCCAGGCACTCAGATCGGCCTCCGAAGGCATCACCCGGCCGCTCTGGATCTTGGAGCACTTCGATTCATGCCATCCCGCAGCTTCGGCCAGCGCCCGCGCGCTGAGTCCGGAGTCTCGCCGGATATCGCGCAGACGCTGGCCGAGGGCCTGCTTGGCTTGCTGAACGCTGGACGACGCGGACACGGTCAGCGCAGCCGGAAGTCCTCGTGCGGAACCGCCCGTTCCCAGACGGCCTCGAAGGCGGAGGCGCAGAGCTTCACGGTCTGCGGATCGGTGGTGACCTCGTCGTCCAGGAAGTCGCCGTCACCGCTGAAGTGGTGGACCAGGAGAAGCTGTCCGTCGATCAGCCAGAAGTCGTTGCCCGGGAGCGCCAGGCCGGTCGTCTGCCGCCGGGGAAGCCACCTGACCTGCTCACCGGAGGCGACGTTCCGGAACGTGATCTCGTGCTCGAACCGGATGTACTCGCTCACCGGTTTCGAGACGACCCGCGCGCGCCGCACCTCAACGCTGCGGCTCGTGGTCTCCTCGATGAGCTGCAACCAAGGACTCCACCACGACGAACGGTCGGCAGGGTCGTCGCGCTGTCCGCTGAGCCAACGGAGGAACAGCGGGTCGTCCCGCATGTATCCATCGCGCATCTCCAGGTGGAGAGCTGAGCGGGTGCAGGTCCGCAGCAGATCCTCAAGCGATGGGACTGCTGCCACCGTTCACCTCCGGGAAGAACTGCATCATGCGCTTGGGGAATTCGATCACGGTCTCGTGCCCGGGAATGTCCATCTGCGAGAGACGTTCCGGGTCGAGCACCTTCCAGCCCTGGAGGATGTAGTTGCCCGTCGCGTCGTCGAAGTAGACCGTCGGGGACTTGCCTTCGGGGCTGTTGGGGTCTTGTCCGAGCTTGTGCAGTGCCATAGTCGGCCTCCTAAGCGGGTCGGAGTCGATCGCCTTGAACGAGCTTGCCGTACAAGTCGCCACTCGCACCATGAACTTGCTGGAACTTGCTCTGGCCTTCCGCTACGACGACCACTTGGTCGTCAACCCGCTGCCCCATCCAGGCCAGTGGAGGCCAACAGCTGGTTCTACAACTACGCTCACGGCCTCGAATCCATGTCAGTCTTGCGGTCCAGAACTCCTTCGAGGGGGCCCGCACAGTCTGCGACGCCTTGGGTGTGTGCCCAGCGGCGGTGCAGCGGTGCGGCAAGCTCTCTCGCTCGCTGCCACCGTTCCGGCCCAGAGGTTCGGCTGTTTCCCCCATCGCTTCTCGGTCCGAGCAGGCGGGCCACCCAAGGAGGAACTACCTTGTCAGGTGGTCGAACTCGCCTTCCTTGATGCCGCACAGGAGGGCGCGGAGCTTGCCTGGCGTTGTGGTGATGACGACGTCGGGGTCATCGCTCTCGCGGAGCTTGATGCTGCGGTCGGGGGCTTCGGCGAGATAGATGCAGTTGGCCGACTCGGAACTGTAGCTGGACTTCTGCCAGTTGAGAGCTGACATAACGCTTCCTCTCAGGAGTCCTTCTCGATACGAGCAATGAGATCACGTGACTTCGCGGGACTGAGGGCGCAGGCTTCCATCAGGTCCAGAACCTTCTGGTACTTCACCAGTTGCGCATGGGCGTCAAGGAACTCGGAGCCGTGATATGTATCAAGCTGTACGGTGTCGAGCTGGGGCACTGCTGCGGAGCAGTAGACGATGGACTGCCCAGAGCCGGGGAATGCGCCTGCGCCGAAGGGAATCACGAGAACCGAGACGTTCTCACGCATGCTCGCCTCGATGAGGTGCTTGAGCTGTGCGCGGGCCACAGCCGGCCCACCGAACCCCATCCGCAGGGCCGCCTCATGGACAATCGCCGTGAGCGGGATCGCCTGCTGGCCGTAGAGGACGACCTGCCGCTTGATTCGATACGACACCCGATGTTCCACCTCGTGCGGCGCCAGACGCGGTACAACGTTGCTGGCGAGCACGCGTGCATGGTCGGCCGTCTGGAGCAGGCCGGGGATGTGAATCACCGAGGCGATACGCATCGCCGTGGAGTGGTGTTCCGTTTCGGCAAGATCGAGCATGTTCGGTGGCAGGATGTCGCGGTACTCCTCCCACCACCCCCGAACCCGCCTTCCAGTCATGCCGGCGAGAGCGTCGATCAGGCCCCGGTCCGCACATGTGTATGCGCGAGCGAACGCGCGCACCCGCTCTGCACTCACCGCGTAGCGGCCCGCTTCGATTCGACTCATGTGAGCCTGGCTCACACCCACCCGAGCGGCAGCCGCAGTTGAGCTAAGCCCGGCGTCCTCACGGAGTTTGCGCAGTTCAAACCCAAGGCGTTGCTGCCGCAACGTCGGGGAACTCGATGACATCGCGATCCTCTCGTTCACTACCCGGAGTAAAAAGGGCAAGTCTTCAATGGGCTGCATGGCAAGTATGCCATGCAGGCGCTACCGTATGACACGAGTCAGTTACTGAAGGTGCTGGCCATTGGCTAACCATGCCTTGAGGCAGGAGACTTCCATGACCCCTGAGCCCTCGCAAAACCCCCGCCCGGTCACGCCTCGACCGTCTGCCGACCCGACCTTCGACCAGGACCTGTGCGGGCTCGTGTTGGACACCGCGCCTCGGATGTTCGCCGTCGTACAGGTATGTGACGAGGGCTTCGCGGACGCCGACGGGTGGGTCGTGGCTTGGGGGCTCGTCGATGATGACGGGCCGACGCACGTGATCAGCGTCGACGGACGGGCGCAAATGACCCTGGCATCTCCCGATCGAGCCTTGCGCCATTTTGCAGGGCGCCCGGGGATCACCTCGCGGCTGGTCTGGCTCGCACAGCCGAGAGCTGCCGCGATGGACCAAGCCGAAGCTGCCTGACCCTCGGCCGCCCGGTTCGCGCTGATCACTTGCTCCCCCGGCCCGGGTGGCCCGGCCGTTTGTCGGCCGGGCCACCCGCCCATCGCGGTGATTGCGGGTTGCGCCGGATTGGAGCGCTCCCCAGCTCTGGCGCCGGCGGCCTCGCTTGACCGGGGCCGCCTTTCCCTATTACCCCAAATCCTTCCCGCCCTCTGCGCAGGAAGTCGGTCCGGCCGACTTCCTGCGCAGAGGGCGGGCCAAGCGGCGAGGTGCCTGGCTCTGGTCTCGGGGGGCCCCCCCCCCCCGGGCCGGGGCCCCCCCCGCGGGGGGGGGGGGCGGGGGGGGGGGGGGGGGGGGTGGGGTTTTTTTTTGGGGGGGGGGGGGGGGGGGGGGGGGCCAACA